>NZ_JBFRDQ010000142.1:0-11235 GCF_052113865.1 Allobosea sp. TAB14
CCCTTCCTCGTGGTGCATGGGCGGCGCGGCGGCTCGGCGATGGCGGCGGCAGCCGTCAATGCGCTGGCGCAGGACAAGGAATAGCCAGGTGAGCGGGACAGTGAAGAGCCTGCTCTACGGCGTCGGCCTCGGGCCGGGCGCACCGGATCTGATGACGGTCAGGGCCCGCGAGATCATCCTCTCGGCCGACCGGCTCGTGCATTTCTGCAAGCGCGGCCGGCGCGGCAATGCCCGTGGCACGGCCGACGCGATCATCGCGCCCGATCCGGCCCGCGAGATCGWRCTCGCCTTTCCGGTGACGAYCGAGGCCAATGTCGGCGAGCCCGATTATGACGGACCGATCGCCGCCTTCTACGAGGAGGCGGCCGAACGGCTCGCGGCCGAGATGCAGGCCGGGCGGACGCTCGCCGTGCTCTGCGACGGCGACCCGTTCTTCTACGGCTCCTTCATGCATCTGTGGCGGCGGCTCTCCCCGCGCTTCCCGACCGAGATCGTGCCCGGCGTCACCGGCATGACCGGCGCCTGGGGCGAGGCCGGTGCGCCGATCACCTGGGGCGACGACGTCATGACCGTGCTGCCCGGCACGCTGCCGGAGGCGGAGCTGGCGCGCCGCCTCGCCGATACCGACGCCGCCGTGATCATGAAGCTCGGCCGCAATCTGCCGAAGGTGCGCCGGGCGCTTGTGGCCGCCGGGCTGGAAGGGCGCGCGATCTATGTCGAGCGCGCGACCATGGCGCGGCAGGTCGTGGCGCGTCTCGCCGACAAGGTCGATGACGAGGCTCCCTATTTCGCGATGGTGCTGGTGCCCGGCGAAGGGCGACGCCTGTGACCGGTTCCCTCACCATCGTCGGCCTCGGCCCGGGCACGGCGGAGTGGATTACGCCGGCCGCGCAGGCGGCGCTCGATGCCGCGACCGACATCGTCGGCTACGGCCCCTATGTCGACCGGGTGCCGGAGCGGGAGGGACTGACCAAGCACGCCTCCGACAACCGCGTCGAGGTCGAACGGGCCTCCCATGCGCTGCGGCTGGCGGCGGAGGGCCGCAAGGTCGCGGTCGTCTCAGGCGGCGATCCCGGCGTCTTCGCCATGGCGGCGGCTGTGTTCGAGGCGCTTGAGGYCGGCCCCGCCGAATGGCGTGCACTTCCGATCACGGTGGAACCCGGCATCACCGCGATGCTGGCAGCGGCTGCGAAGGCCGGGGCCCCGCTGGGCGGCGATTTCTGCGCGATCTCGCTCTCGGACAATCTCAAGCCCTGGGACGTCGTGACGGCACGGCTCGGAGCCGCACTCGCGGCCGATTTCGTGATCTGCCTCTACAATCCGATCTCGAAGGCGCGGCCCTGGCAGCTCGGCAAGGCGCTGGAGCTGGCGGCGGAGCATCGCGCGCCGGAGGCGCCGGTGCTCTTCGCCCGCGCCGTCGGACGGCCGGGCGAGAGCCTGCGCATCTTGACGCTGRCCGAAGCTATCGCGGCCGCGGGCACGGCCGATATGGCGACCCTGGTGATGATCGGCGCGTCCAGCACGCGGTTGATCGCGCGCGAGGGCGGAGCCCCTTACGTCTACACGCCGCGCTCGGTGACGAAGAGCCCCTGCGTCACCAGCCAGGGCAGGACCTGATCGATATGATCGACGGTCTCGACATCGGGCTTGGGCGGGCGCTCAACCATCACCACCGGCAGGCAGAGCCGGCGCGCGGCCGTGAGCTTGCCGACGGTCGCCGGCCCGCCCGAATTCTTGCTGACCAGGACCTCGACGCCTTCGCGGCGCATCAGATCCTCCTCGTCGTCGGCGTCGAAGGGACCGCGCTGCTGGATGACGTCGACATGCGGCACCGGCAAGCGATCGCCGATCGGCTCGATGGCGCGCACCAGATAGCGATGCTGCGGCGCATCGGCGAAGGCTGGCAATTCGAGGCGGCCGACGGTCAGGAAGACCCGCCGGGGTTCACGTCCCAGCGCCTGGACCGCCGCCTCGATGTCCGGCACGGACTTCCAGCGGTCGCCGTCGCGCGGTTTCCAGGAATCGCGCCGGATCGCCAGCAGCGGCACGCCTTCCGCCTTGCAGGCATGCTCGGCATGGAAGGGCATGATCGCAGCGAAGGGATGGGTCGCATCGACGACGGCGACGATGCCCTCCTCGACGAGGTAGCGCCTGAGACCCTCGATGCCGCCGAAGCCGCCGATCCGCACCGGCAGATTCGTCGGCCGGGGATCGACGGTATGCCCCGCCAGCGAGATAATGGCACGAATTTCGGGAGCCTGATCAGCCAGAAGCTGGTCAAGCGCAGCAGCTTCGCTCGTTCCGCCAAGGATGAGGACGGTCATGCCGGCAGTCTTACGTGAATCGGTTATTCTGTCGAGCCGCCCGGCTTCGCCCTGGCTCTCACTGATCGGCCTCGGGGAAGATGGCGCCGCCGGACTCTGCCGAGAAGCGCTCGCGGCGCTGAACGAAGCCGAGATCGTCTTCGGCGGCGAGCGGCATATCGCGCTGGTCGGCTCCGTCCCCGGCGAGCTTCGCTCCTGGCCGCAGCCCTTCCGCAACGCCCTGCCGCAGATTCTGAAGGAGCGCGGCCGCAAGGTCTGCGTGCTCGCGACGAGCGACCCGTTCCATTACGGCATCGGCAACAGCCTGAGCCGGGCGATCCCGCCCGAGGAGATGCGGATCATCCCGCAGCTCTCCTCCTTCTCGATGGCCTGTACGCGGATGCGCTGGCCGCAGGAGGAATGCGCGCTGGTCTCGCTGCATGGCCGCACGCTCTACCGGATCGTGCCGCATCTGCAGCCCGATGCCCGCATCCTCGCTTTGTCCTGGGACGAGACGACGCCGCGAGCCGTCGCCGAACTGATGACCGCGCGCGGCATGGGCGCAAGCCGCATCACCGTGATGGAATCGCTCGGCGGCCCGCAGGAGCGCATCCGCGAATGCCGCGCCGATGCTTTCGACCTGAACGACATCGTGCCGCTCAACCTGATCGCGGCCGAGGTCGCGGCCACCCGCGACTCGCGCATCCTGCCGCTGACGCCGGGGCTCGACGAGGAATGGTTCGCCCATGACGGGCAGATCACCAAATCGGAGATCCGCGCCATCACGCTGTCGGCGCTGGCGCCGCGCGCCGGCGAATTGCTCTGGGATGTCGGGGCCGGGTCGGGCTCGGTCGCCGTCGAATGGTGCCAGCGCCACACCCGCAACCGGGCCATCGCCTTCGAGGCCCGCGCCGAGCGGGCCGAGCGGATCGCCCGCAACCGGCTCGAGCTCGGCGGGCTCGCCGTCGAGGTGGTGGGCGCGGCGCCGGCCGGCTTCGTCGGACAGGAGGCGCCGGACGCCGTCTTCATCGGCGGCGGCCTGACGGAGGAGGGGTTGTTCGACGCCGCCTGGGCGGCGCTGAAGCCGGGCGGCCGGCTCGTCGCCAATGTCGTCACCCTCGAGGGCGAGGCGAAGCTCGCCGCGCTCCATGCCGAACATGGCGGCTCGCTCAGGCGCATCTCGATCGACCGGCTGGCGCCGGTCGGCGGCAAGCATGGCTGGCGCCCGGCGATGCCGGTGACGCAGTGGCGGGTCGAGAAGCCTTGAAGGCCGCTTCGCGTTCCCTCTCCTCCATCGACAGTCCGGACAAGCCGCAAAGCGGCGCCGATCCGGAATCCATCGGAGGGCTCGGCGTTCTACGATGGATTCCAGGTCTCCGCTTCGCTACGCCCGGAATGACGGCGCGGGTCGAACGGAGTGCGCAACCATGACCGCCCGCCTCGTCGCCGGCATCGGCATCAGGCCCGGCACGAAGGCTGCCGACATCCTCGCCTGCCTCGACGAGGCTCTGGCGATCGCCGGGCTTTCCGGCATGGCGACGCCGCGCTTCGCCACGCTGGCGAGCCGCGCCGCCGAGGCCGGCATGGTCGCGGCCGCCGCCAACCGTTCGGCCGAGCTCGTCGCCATCCCCGACGAGGCGCTGAAGGGATACGAAGCCGCCTGCGCCACGCGCTCGACCCGGATCGCCTCGCTCTACGGCGTCGGCTCGGTGGCGGAAGCCGCCGCGCTCGCCGGCGCCGGGCCGGGCGGCACGCTGGTGCAGCCGCGCATCGCGACCGGGCGCGTCACCTGCGCGCTCGCCAGGACAGCACCATGAAACCGCTCCGCGCATGACCATCCATTTCATCGGCGCCGGCCCCGGCGCGCCCGACCTCATCACCTTGCGCGGGCGCGATCTCATCGCGGCTGCACCCGTCTGCCTCTATGCGGGATCGCTGATCCCGCAGGCCATGCTGGGCTGGTGCCCGCCCGGTGCGCGCATCATCGACACCGCCCCGCTCGATCTCGACGCCATCATTGCCGAGATGGAAGCTGCGCATCAGGCCGGGCAGGACGTCGCGCGCCTACATTCCGGCGACCTCTCGATCTGGAGCGCGGTGGGCGAGCAGATGCGCCGGCTCGATGCGCTGGGGATTCCCTATACGGTGACGCCGGGCGTGCCGGCTTTCGCTGCCGCGGCCGCCGCGCTGAAACGCGAATTGACGCTGCCCGGCGTGGCACAATCGCTGGTGCTGACGCGCACCTCCGGCCGTGCCTCTTCCATGCCGGAAAAGGAGACGCTCGCGACCTTCGCGGCTTCCGGCGCGACGCTCGCCATCCATCTCTCGATCCATGTGATCGAGCAGGTCGTGGCGGAGCTGACGCCCTTCTATGGCTCGGATTGCCCGGTCGCCGTGGTGTTCCGGGCGACATGGCCGGACGAGACGGTGCTCAGCGGCTCGCTTGCGACCATCGCCGCGCAGGTGAGGGCGGGCGCGCTGGAGCGTACGGCGCTGATCCTGGTCGGGCCGGCGCTGGCAGCCGACGATTTCGTCGAGAGCGCGCTTTATTCAGCCGGCTATGATCGCCGCTTCCGGCCGGGGGGTGGCACGTGATCGCGCGCGGGCTTCTCATCGCCGCGCCGCGCTCCGGCTCCGGCAAGACGACGATCACGCTCGGGCTGCAACGCGCGCTCGTGCGGCGCGGACTCACGGTACGCGGGCTGAAATGCGGGCCGGATTATATCGATCCCGCCTTCCACGCCGCTGCGACGGGCGCAGCGAGCGCCAATCTCGACAGCTACGCGATGTCGGACGGGCTGCTCGGGCACATAGCGGGCGAGGCGGCGGATGGCGCCGACATCGTCATCGCCGAAGGCTCGATGGGGCTGTTCGACGCCGTGCCGGGCGCGGCCGGCCATACCGGCGCCAGCGCCGACATCGCCGCGCTGCTGGGCTGGCCGATCGTGCTCGTCATCGACGTCTCCGGGCAGGCGCAATCGGCGGCGGCCGTTGCGCTCGGCTGCAAGGTTTACGACCCGCGCATCCGCGTCGCCGGCGTCATCCTCAACAAGGTCGCGAGCGCGCGCCACGAGCGATTGGTGCGGCAGGGCATGGAGCTGATCGGCCTGCCCRTGCTCGGCGCGTTGCCGCGCGAGGCGAGCCTGATCCTGCCCGAGCGCCATCTCGGGCTGGTGCAGGCCGGCGAGACGGCCGATCTGCATGCCAGGCTCGACGCCCTGGCCGAAGCCGTGTCCGCCGCCGTCGATCTCGAGGCCGTCATCGCGGCCGCCGGGGAGACGCGACTGCCTCCGGCGGAGACGGCGACACCGCCGCTGCCTCCGCCCGGCCGACGCATCGCGATTGCGCGCGATGCCGCCTTCTCCTTCGTCTATCCGCATGTCGAGGCCGGCTGGCGGGCGGCGGGCGCCGAGATCCTTCCCTTCTCGCCGCTGAGAGACGAGCCGCCGCCGGAGGATTGCGACGCCTGCTGGCTGCCGGGCGGCTATCCCGAACTCCATGCCGGCACGCTCGCTGCCGCCGGCCGCTTCCTCGGAGGCTTGCGCCGCTTCTCCGAAACCCGCCCGGTCCACGGCGAATGCGGCGGCTACATGGTACTGGGACGCAAGCTCACCGACGCCGACGGGGTGACGCACGCCATGGCGGGGCTGCTCTCGGTCGAGACCTCCTTCGCGAAGCGGAAGATGAATCTCGGCTATCGCCGCGCGGTGCTGGAGGCGGATGGTCGGCTCGGCCCGGCCGGCACGGCGCTGACGGGGCACGAATTCCACTATGCGAGCATCGTCACGCAAGGCGATGACCCGCCCTTCGCCACCGTCCGCGACCCGCATGGTTCGCCTCCCGCCGTCGCGGGAAGCCGCCGCGGCCTGGTGACGGGTTCGTTCTTTCACGCCATCGCGACGGCGGAATCGGCGTGAGCGGCCCCCCGGCCTTCGACCCGGGCTTCGCGCAGCAATTTGCGGAGCTGCTGCGCTGGCGGCGCGATGTGCGGCGGTTCAGACGGGACCCGGTTCCCGCCGGGCTGATCGACGACCTGCTCGCGCAGACGCAGCTTTCGCCCTCGGTCGGGCATTCGCAGCCCTGGCGCTGGCTCGCGGTCGCTAAAGCAGCCCAGCGCGTGGCGGTGCAGGCGAGCTTCCGCCGCTGCAACGCCGAGGCGCTGGCCGCCTATGAAGGCGAGCGGGCCGCTCTCTATGCCCGGCTCAAGCTCGAGGGTCTGCGCGAGGCCCCCGTGCAGTTCGCCGTGTTCTGCGACCACGGCACGCAACGCGGCCACGGCCTCGGTCGGCAGACCATGCCGGAAATGCTGGATTATTCGGTCGTCGCGGCGATCACGCAGTTCTGGCTGGCGGCGCGCATCCACGGCCTCGGCGTCGGCTGGGTCTCGATCCTCGAACCCGCCGAGATCGCTGCCTCGCTGGGCGCGCCGCCGGAGTGGAAGCTGATCGCCTATCTCTGCATCGGCTGGCCGGAAGAGGAATGCGCCGTGCCGGAACTGGTCAAGGCGGGCTGGGAAACCGGGCGATAAGCCAGGACCGCACGGGCGGAGCCCGAGGCGATGGGCGCGCGTCCCGAACCCGTCGACAAAGCGTCGCCCCTGGCCGACCTACATAACAAAGAGCCGGCCCGAGGGCCGGCTCTTCATGTCCCGCTCAATCCCGTGCCTCAGCGGCCGCGCAGGATGCCGCCCATGATGGCGCCGCCGAGGATCGAGCCGAAGGCGGCCGCACCAGCTGAATCGCCCGTCGCGTCGCCGCGCTGCCGCACCCGGCCCTGATAGCCAGTGCTGGTGGTGCCGGCGCGCGGGGTGCCGGAGCTGGCAACGCCGCGCTCGCGAGCGAGGTCGCGCTGATACATCTCGTCACCTTCATAGGTGATCTTGCGGGTGGCCGCCGTGCCGCCCTTGCGCTCGACCGTCCTGCTCTTCTTCTCGGTGGCAGCCTTCGCTTCATCCGCGAGCAGGCGCTGGTAGGCGGGCTCGCTCTGCGCGCGCAGCGCCGTCGCCTGCAAGGCCGTGAGGAAGCCGGTCTCCGGCACGCTGCGCGACTTCTGCCAGTCCTGGATCGCCTTGCGCTGGCCCGGCCCGAAATTCGCGGCGAGCTTGCCGGGCTGGAAGCCGGCGACGCGCAGGCGGGTCTGCAGCTCGCGCCGGCCCTTCGCGTCGAGCTTCATCGCAGCCTCGGTCTGGGCAGTGCCGATCTCCTTCTTCAGCGCCTCATCGGTCACGGCGGGAGCAGCGGCAGCGGCGGCCGTCGCGGCATTGGCCGGCGGCGTCGCCGCCTCCAGGCTCGCGAGCCGGTTGCGCGCGAAKGTGGCGAACTGGCCGGAGGGGAAGGCGTCGAGATAGGCGCGATAGTCGGCCGCGGAATTGCCGCGCTCCGCCACTTCCCAAGTCTTGATATCGATCTGGCCGCGGTCGAAGACCGGTGCCGCCGGCATGGTCGGCGCGGGCACCGCCGCATTGATCGCCTTGGCCGCGTCGGCGCTGCCGCCGGCCACGTCGGTCGCGGAGGCGGCCGCCAGCTTCAGCGTCGGGTTCAGCTTGAACTCACCGATGATCGAGGAATTGGTCCAGGGCTTCTGCTTCTTGCCCGTCGATTCCCAGACATCGGCGCGGACGCGGTCCATCACCGTGGTGATCGACACTTCGGGCGTCTCGATATGCTTCAGCAGCGCATCGGTGAAGGGGCTGTGCCCGTCCTTCTCGCCGTCGAGCGCGGTCGCGCGCGGATCGGTGGCGAAGGCGATCAGGATGCCGGAGGCGGACTGCGTCTCGATCGGCGTCAGGCCACGGGTCACGGCGCGCGACCTGGCGGCAAGCTGGGACGCGAAAGGATTGTCGCGGCAGGCATCGAGGATGACGATGTTGACCCGCTCGTCACGCTGCATCTGGCGCAGGATGAGCTGGATATTGACGGCACGGAAATCGAGATCGGCCTCCGAACGCAGCGAGGCATCGACCGGAATGAGGTAGTTCTCATCGCCCACGGCGATGCCGTGACCGGCATAATAGACCAGCCCGGCCTTGGCGCCGTCGAGCCTCTGGGCGAACTGACGCACCAGATTGGTCATGTCGTCCATCTTGAGGTCGTAGCCCTCGACCACCTCGAAGCCGAGACGCTTGAGCGCCGCCGAGACACCCTTGGCATCGCGCATCGGGTTGGCCAGCGGCGGCACCGCCGAATAGGCGCTGTTGCCGATGACGAGCGCGACGCGGCGCTCGGGAACGGCGGCATGGGCTGCCGGGGCAAGCGCCACAGCACAGAGCACCAGCGCAAAGGCCACGGCCATTCGGGCACGGAACACCGAAATGCGAGTCGCGACGCTCACGACAACCTCCCAGCTCAATCATGCGCGCATCGCGGCCAACTGTGGCCACTCGCGCGACGGGACACGCCTAAAATATCAAAATAGCGGTGATCGAAGGCAGTCACATTTCTACCGCAATCACCCCGACCGGTAAACCAGCTTTCCCTTGGTCGCAGCCCATCCGCGATGGGTTCAAAGCGATGCCGGCCAACCACCCGGGAAATCGCGCGCAGCCTGCGCGTGCGGGCGCGCACCGCGCATCCTTCATTCGCATGACAAGGGCGGCATAAGACAAAGGGATGAGATCAGGCGCCAGACGGCGTCCAGGGCGGGAGCGAACGTTGACTTATGCCTGGAGCGCGGTGCAGCATGACATGCAAGGGGAAACGATAAACCAAGAAAGACGAAGCTGATGAAGGTCAGTATTCCGCATGCCTGAAGATATTATTTTGTCGACTTCAGGTTTGACCAAGGAATTCGCCGGCTTTACGGCGGTCAGCGGCGTCGACCTCAAGGTCAAGCGCGGCTCGATTCATGCGCTGATCGGGCCGAACGGAGCGGGCAAGACGACCTGTTTCAACCTGCTGACCAAGTTCCTCCCGCCGACGCGCGGGACGATCATCTATAACGGTCGCGACATCACCGGCGAGAAGCCGGCCGAGATCGCCCGGCTTGGCCTCGTTCGCTCCTTCCAGATCTCGGCCGTTTTTCCGCAGCTCTCCGTCCTGACCAATGTCCGCATCGCGCTGCAGCGCAAGCGCGGCGACTCCTTCGATTTCTGGCGCTCGGAGCGCAGCCTGAAGAACCTCGACGCCGAGGCGCGGCGGCTGGTCGAGGCGGTCGGCCTCTCCCCCTTCCTCGAACTGACCGCAGGCGAACTCTCCTATGGGCGCAAGCGCGCGCTGGAGATCGCGACGACGCTGGCGCTCGAACCCGAGATGCTGCTGCTCGACGAGCCGATGGCCGGCATGGGCCGCGAGGACATCGAGCGGATCGAGGCGCTGATCCGCAAGGTCTCGGCCGAGCGCACCATTCTGATGGTCGAGCACAATCTCTCGGTCGTCGCCTCGCTCTGCGACCGCATCACCGTGCTGGCGCGCGGCCAGGTGCTGGCGGAGGGCGACTACGCCACCGTCTCGAAGGATCCGCGCGTGGTCGAGGCCTATATCGGCTCGGGAGGCGGACATGGCCATCACTGAAGCCGCCCGGGCCCCGGCCGCCGCGGCCGGCACCGCGCCCTTGCTGAAAGTGCGCGGGCTCGAGGCCTGGTACGGCGAATCCCATGTGCTTCACGGCATCGACCTCGACGTCGCGCCGGGCGAGGTGGTGACGCTGCTCGGCCGCAACGGCGCCGGCAAGACCACGACGCTGAAATCGATCATGGGCGTCATCGGCAAGCGCAAGGGCTCGGTCGTGCTGGAGGGCAAGGAGACGATCGACCTGCCCTCGCGCGCCATCGCCCGGCTCGGCATCGGCTTCGTGCCGGAGGAGCGCGGCATCTATGCCTCGCTCTCGGTCGAGGAGAACCTGATGCTGCCGCCGCAGGTGCGCCCCGGCGGGCTGTCGCTGGAGCGCATCTTCACGCTGTTCCCGAACATCAAGGAGCGGCTGAAGAGCCAGGGCACCAAGCTCTCGGGCGGCGAACAGCAAATGCTGGCGATCGGGCGCATCCTGCGCACCGGCGCCCATCTCCTCCTGCTCGACGAGCCGACCGAGGGGCTCGCGCCGGTGATCATCGAGCAGATCGGCCGCACCATCGCGGAGCTGAAGCAGGAAGGCTTCACCATCATCCTGGTCGAGCAGAATTTCCGCTTCGCCCAGACGGTCGCAGACCGGCACTATGTCGTCGAGCAGGGCAAGGTCATCGACATGATCCCCAATGCCGAGCTCGACGCCAATATCGACAAGCTCCACCGCTATCTCGGGGTCTGACCCGCTCAGCGCCCCGCAATCAGAAAAGCGCCGGGAAACGCCGGCATCCACCTCAGGGAGAACGATGATGAAGCTGAAGACCTTCCTCGCGACGAGCGCGCTCGCCGTCCTATTGGCAAGCCCGGCCTTCGCCCAGCAGATCTCGGTCAAGGCCGGCGTGCTGAACGACCGCTCGGGCCTCTATGCCGACCTCGCCGGCGAGGGCTCCGTCGTCGCCGCCCGCATGGCGGTCGAGGACTTCAAGGCGGCCGAGAAGGGCATSAAGGTCGAGATCGTCTCGGCCGAYCAYCAGAACAAGCCGGATGTCGGCTCGACCATCGCGCGGCAATGGTACGATCAGGACGGCGTCGACCTGATCCTCGACGTGCCGACCTCCTCGGTCGCGCTCGCCGTCAGCCAGATCACCAAGGAAAAGAACAAGATCAACATCAACTCCGGCGCCGGCTCCTCGGACCTGACCGGCAAGGCCTGCAACGCCAACACSATCCACTGGACCTATGACACCTAYGCSYTSGCSCAGGGCACSGGCGGCGCCATGGTGAAGGCCGGYGGCGACAGCTGGTTCTTCCTSACCGCCGACTACGCCTTCGGCCATGCGCTGGAGCGCGACGCGACCGCGACCATCACCAAGGCCGGCGGCAAGGTGCTCGGCTCGGTCAAGACGCCGTTCCCGGGCACTGACTTCTCGTCC
>NZ_JBFRDQ010000143.1:0-14873 GCF_052113865.1 Allobosea sp. TAB14
GCCCAGGGGTCCTTGCTGGGCACGTAACTACTATCAATATTCTTGACGAGCGCTTTGCAAGAAATCCAAAAATTGTAAGGTTACTTAATAAATTTAAGAATCCGCCAAATAAAGATGTTGGTGAAGGCCTTAATACGGCTTTTGAAGCCATGAGAAAATTGAAATTAAAGGATCCGATTGTCGAGCAAAAAGATAATGGTGTACTAGTCTCTCTGCGGCATGAAAAGCTTGCTGCGCCGCAGCAGTGATTACTGAATATTTAAAATCAAATGATGAAATAAACAACAGTAAAGCGCGGAGTATATGCTTCATTKGTTCTGAAAATAAGATTAAGAACATATTCAAAGAGATGATAAAATCTGATTTGATCGAAAGGATACCGGGAAGATCACAGGCTCGGGCCGCCTATAAGAGGGGTAAGAATTTTCCAGATTAATTTTGACGGCGGAGAGGGCGAGTATATATCTCATGACCGTCCCCTCCACCTTCGTCCACGCCTCGCGCGATTTCGAACGCTATCTGCTCGATGCGCGCGATGAGCTTGGGCTCGGCACCACGCATCAGAGCTATGCGGCGGTGCTGGCCGTGCTGGTCACCTTCCGGGCGATGAAGTGAGCCGCGGAGAACCCCTCTCCCGGATGGGAGAGGGGCAGGGGTGAGGGACCGCCGCTGATCGTCTAGCCGCAACGGAGCCGTTGAGCCTTCTTCAGAAAACGCACACCCTCATCCGGCGCTCCGCGCCACCTTCTCCCAGCCGGGAGAAGGAAAGGCGTAGCGGTTCGGCAGCCCTATCGCTCCTGAGCCTCAGGCCCCGTCGAAAGCCGCGTGATAGCGCACCGTACCGGCCGGCACCCCGGCCCCAAAGGCGAGGCGCATGAAATATTCCGGCGGCACGCCCTCCAGCACCAGCGCCGGATCGGCGGCAAAACCGAAGCGGCCGTAATAGCCGGGGTCGCCGAGCAACACGCAGCCGCCGGCGCCGATCTCGCGCAGGCGCTGCAAGCCCTCGCGGATCAGGCCCGAGCCGACGCCGCCACGCTGCCGGCCCGGCCGCACCGAGACCGGCCCGAGCCCGAACCAGCCGCGTTCCGCCCCGTCGATCGTCACCGGCGAGAAGGCGACATGGCCGACAATCTCGTCGCCCTCGACGGCGACAAGCGAGAGCGTCAGCGCGCCGGCCGCGCGCAAGCTGTCGATGATGGCCGCTTCGGTGCCGCTGCTATGCGGCGCCGCCGCGAAGGCTTCGGTGGTCAGGGCGCGGATGGCGGCTGCGTCCGCGGGCTGTTCGGGGCGAATTGGCATGCTGGCTCCTTGAGAGAGCGCTTATGCCATGCCGCCATCCCGGCGTGGAGTCGAACCCGGCTCGCCGTCAGGCTCGGCCGTGTGCCGAGCATCCGCGTCTCGCGCGGCCGATGGAGGGCGCGGGAACCCTTCTCCCGCAGGGGGAGAAGGGAAGAGGCGTCGCGGCCTGCCGAAAACTTATCCCCGCCCTTGCAAGCCGCGCCTATCCTCGGACCACCTCATCCCAGAGGGGCAGCCATCCGGAGGTGTGCCGTTGGTGGGGATGGGGTCGGCGCCTGCGGGTGGAGTCACGATCCACTCCCGGGAGGCTTC
This sequence comes from Allobosea sp. TAB14, assembly GCF_052113865.1. NCBI lineage: Bacteria > Pseudomonadati > Pseudomonadota > Alphaproteobacteria > Hyphomicrobiales > Alloboseaceae > Allobosea > Allobosea sp. TAB14. The sequence continues at coordinate 1,615 of NZ_JBFRDQ010000143.1, forward strand.
GGGGCACCGCCCTGGGGACATTACGATCCCTGTGCGAGGAGCTCGCTCAGAACGGCCGATGGCATCACGCCTTCGTCCCATGCCCGAGTAGACGCGACAAGGCGATGAGCCGAACTGGCGTCGAAAGGGCTCGCGGCGAAGGATGACCACAAGGCCCGATAAGCGCGGCCCGGAGACTTAAAGAACGCCGGAAGCGGAGCGCCACGGGGCGTGCGGAAGGTGGCTCAATCCTTCCGCGCCGCATCCTGGCTCAATGGAAGCGGCCTTATACCCAACCGCGCCTCGCGGCGCTCCGCTGCCCCTCGCTCTCGAACGAACGCCGCAAGGCGGGCGGGTTTTGGCTCGCGTAGCAGGCATCGGCCATGCCGCCCTCTCAGGGCGAGATGCCCTGTACCGCCCAGGCGCGCGCCTCCAGCGCGATCGTGCCGTCCTCGGCGATCGGCAGCCTGTCCCGCAGCCTCTGCCGCAGGGACTCGCGCGCCGCCGGCGCCAGGCCGGCGTAATAGGCCGCAGCCGGCCCGGTGCCGAGCGTGAAGGGCTGCCAGAAATCCGCGAAGTCGCGGAACACGGTCGGGATCGTGATCGGCGCGCAGGTGACGTCGGTGAGCCCGGCGGCGAGCGCGAGCCCGGTCAGCCCCTCCTGGGTGCAGAAGGGGAAGCGCCGGTCCTCGCCGAGATCGGCGGCTTGCGGGTCGAGCGCCGTCGCGGCGCTCCAGAAGGCGCGCAGGAACTGCACCCCGCCGCCCGGATAATCCCAGACATAGAAGCAGATCAGCCCGCGCGGCCGCACCACCCGGCGCATCTCCGCCAGCGCCTTGGCCCGGTCCGGCACGATATCGAGCACCAGCCCGGAGCCGACGGCGTCGCAGCTTGTATTCGCCACCGGTAGGGCCTCGGCGCTGCCCTTCCGGAAGCTGGCGCGGGGGTTGGTGATCCGCTCGCGCGCCAGCGCCAGGAAGTCCTCCGAGGGATCCACCGCGACGACGCTGACCGGCACGGCGAGGCCGAGCAGCGCCTCGGTGAGCGCGCCGCTGCCGCAGCCGACCTCGAGCCATTCGAAGCCGGGCAGGGGGTTCAGCCAGTCGATGAAGCGCGGCGCCAGCTCCCGGCTCCAGCGCGCCATGAAGCGCTCGTCAGTCTCGCCGGCCTGCCATGCGTCATGGCGCGTCTGGTCGGGCATTGCCGGCCTCCGCTTTTCTTTGTTCCGGATGGTGACGCTACGTCATTTTCGTTGAATGCGCCAGTAATCGTCGGTTCTCGGCGCTGTCATTCGGGTGCGATCGTCGCGGGCTTTCATGCCGCCAGGGCAGGCAGCGTCTCCAGCTTGCGGATGGCGGTGCTGAGCTCGGGCTCGTCGACGATGTCGGCGGCGTCGGCGAGCTTGAACCAGTGCAGGTCGCGCTGGTGCTGCTCGCGGAAGCTGCCGAGCTGCTTCTCGACCGCCAGCAGATAGAGCTTCACCTCGCAGAGCGCGAAATGGTCGCTCATCCGCTTCCAGTAGCTGTAGCGCCCGGCCGGCTCATGGCCGATGCGGCCGATCACGCCGGCTTCCTCATAGGCCTCGCGCGCAGCGGCGTCGTGGTCCTTGAGGCCCTTGATCGGCCAGCCCTTCGGCACGATCCAGCGGCGCGTCGTCCGCGAGGTCACGAGCAGGATCTCCATCGAACCGTCGGCGGCGCGGCGGATCGGCACAGCGGCGATCTGCGACCGCTTCTCTCCCGTTTTCCGCTTGGCCTTCTTCATCGGTGCGTGGAGACCTTTCCCGGGCAGCACATTTCTCCGGCTCCCGAATCGCGATGATCCGCCGGAGCGAATAAATATTGCATCCAATCGCGAAAATGGAAGAGGCGTTCTGTCATGGCCGGGGGATTACCGGCCCTGATCTGAGCGCATGCCGTCGTTTTTCGTCCGGCGCCGCCTGCCGCGGCGCCGCGCAAGACATGGGTTTGGTCGGGGAACTGCGCGGCGAGGGGCGCCGTCAGAGCTTCTTGCCGTCCTTGTCGAACTGCTTGAGGAAGGCGATCAGATCCTGGATCTCCTTCTCGCTGCGGATGCCGGCGAAGATCATCTTGGTGCCGGGGATCTTCGCCTTGGGATCCTTGATGTAGTCCGCGAAGGTCGCCTCGTCCCAGGTCAGGCCGGAATTCTTGTTGGCGTTGGAGTAGCTGTAGCCCTCGGCCGCGCCGGAATGCCGGCCGATCACGCCGTTGAGCTCGGGCCCGACGAGGTTGCGCGCGCCCTCGCCGATCTGGTGGCAGGCCCGGCATTTGTTGAAGGAGCGTTGGCCGGCCTCGAGATCCTGCGCGGTGGCGGGATGGGCGAGGAGCGGCAGGGCCAGAAGCGATGAGGTCAGGAAGGATGCAGCGAGGAGGCGGGGCAGAACGGCGCGCATGGGTCTCGTCTTTCGGGGCCCGGCTTGCGGCCCGGCTCTTCCTTGGAACGGTCCCGGTTTAGCGCGGGCCGGCGCCGGGCCGATATGGGTCCTTTCGACGCGGCCGGGCGGGCGGGGCGCTCAGAGCTCGCCGATCCATTCCGCCACGGAGGCGGTGAAGATGTCCGGGCGCGAGACCGGGAAGAGATGTCCGCCGGTTTCCATGATCGAGCGGCGGCAGCCGGCCCGGTCGAGCCCGGCCGCGTCGAGCACGGCGAGGCCGTCGCGGGCGAGCCTCTCGATGTCGCAGGGCGCTTCGCCGCGGCTGCTGCCGCCGATGCCGCGCTGGTCGAAGCGGATGATCTCGAAGGAGCGCCCGAGCGTCGCGGCGATGTTCGTCCAGAATCCGGCGGTGCCGCTGAGGCCGCTGACCAGCAGCAGCGGCTGGCCATGGCCCTCGCGGAAGCAATGGAGCGTGGCTCCGTCATCCGTCTCGGCCCGGAAGTCGATGATCTCGCTTGTCGTCGTCATGTCGTCACCCAACGGGCATGGCCCCGTGCCGCGCAGCAATGGCGCGGCTGCGCCGCCATGGTTCCGCCTTCCCCCTGTCGCGGTGCATCGCCCCGCTGTTCTTCGGCCGCGCTCCGAAGAGCGCTGCCGTCACGTCAGGTCAGGATGACCCATGCGGGCGGAGCCCGCCATGGCGTGAGCGCGAGGGGCGGGATGCGATAAATGCAAGGTCGATAGGTGGAGGACTAACCGTTGCGCGTCTGTTGCATGGCGAAGCTGCGCTTCGCCGCAGTACCGGCAGGTCAGTCTCGTCGATTCGCGGCGTCCGGATCGGTCCGCCAGGTCGCGAGCGGCATGGTCGGCAGATCGAAATAGTCCCGCGTCGTCGCGTAGCCATGGCCGCCCATGCGGCCGACGGCGTCGAGCGCGACGGGGTCGACATGCAGGCGTTCGTCGACGGTATCGCCGCGGAAATGCGCGTAGACGATCTCGCCCAGGATGATCTCGCGCGAGCTGCCGATGCCGAGCGTGGTGTGGTGGCGGCATTCGAAGGCGGCCGGCGCCTGGCCGATCCAGGGACAGGGCACCTTGATGCCGGGCATGGCGGTGAGGCCGGCCTCGGCGAGCTCGTCCGTGCCGGGCTCGRAGGGCACGGCGCAGATGTTCATGCCGGCGACAAGCGCGTCGGAGACGATGTTGACGGTGAAGGCCAGCGTCTCGCGGATGTTGCGGCCGGTATCCTTCTGCGCGCCGGTCGGGCGGTATTCGACGCCGAGAGCCAGGATCGCGGGATCGGCGGAGAGGCAGTTGAAGAAGGAGAAGGGCGCGGCATTGACCGTGCCCTGCGCATCGACCGTCGTCACCAGCGCGATCGGSCGYGGCACSACSGCGCCGATCAGSAGCTTGTAGCGTTCGCGCGGCGTCAACTGCGCGAAATCGAAGGTGACGATGCCGGGGGCTTCCTCGGCCCGCGGCTGCACGGCCGGCGTCGCTGTCATGATGGAGTCAGTCCTTCGCTCAGGGCATAGGGGGCGAGCACGTCGCGGATGTCGCGCTCGATGCGGGGTGTCAGCAGCGCGCGGGTGACGACGGCGCGCAGGTGATGGTCCATCAGGTCGGCGGCGCGGGCGGCGTCGCCGTCGCGCAGGGCCTCGATCAGCTGGCGGTGTTCGGAGACGGCGCATTCCGAGGAATGCGGCCGGCCGYAGATCGCCAGGATCAGCGAGCAGCGCGACGAGGATTCCTGCACATAGCGCAGCAGCAGGGCGTTGCCGGTCATCTCGGCGAGCTTGATATGGAACTCGCCGGACAGGCGGATCGATTCCGGCCCGTCCTGCCCATGCGCCTTTTCCTCCTGCCGGACATGAGCTTCCAGCTCGGCTGCCTGCGCGGCGGTCAACCRCCCGGCGAGGTTCTCGGCGACGAGCCGCTCGAGCCCGCGCCGGACCTCGAAGACGTCGCGCGCCTCCTCCAGCGTCGGATAGGCGACGGAGGCGCCCTTGTTCGGCGTGAGCTCGACCAGCCCTTCCACCGAAAGGCGGTTGAAGGCCTCCCGGACCAGCGTGCGGCTGACCCCGAGCTGCTCGCCGATCGAATCCTCGGGCAGTTTCATGCCCGGTTTCAGCGCCTGTTCGATGATCGCGCGCCGAAGCGCCCTGTAGACGGATTGCGCACGCAATCCCGGCAGCCGTGACTCGCCCATATCGGCCTGTCCTCGCTTTGGTCTGACCTTGCTGGGGACCGTCAATGTCACGAGACGGGGCTCCGTTCCAGTTTGCGCTTGTGTTCAATAATCGCATACAATACGATCAAACAATCGTATGCAAGACCGAACATTAATCGCACACGAGATGGCGCGAAAAACGCCACGATGCGCACAGAGGTGGCAGTGACGACCGCGTGGCTTCGTTCCGGACTGCGCCGAATGAAAAGGGGAGAGTGTCGATGAAGAAGGCCTGGTTGCTGGCGGCCGTTGCCGCTTTCGCGCTGAGCGGCGCGGCGGAGGCGAAGACGCTGAAATGGGGTGCGGGTCGCGAGATCGCCTCGCTCGATCCCTATTCCTTCGGCGAGACCTTCACGCTGTCGGTCCTGAACCATGTCTATGAAGGGCTGGTGCGCTATACCGGTGACCTCAAGATCGAGCCGGCGCTGGCCGAGTCCTGGGAGACGGTGTCGCCGACGGTCTGGCGCTTCCATCTGCGCAAGGGCGTGACCTTCCACAATGGCGACCCCTTCACGGCCGATGACGTCATCGCCTCGCTCGCTCGCGTCTCGGATGCCGCCTCGCCGCTGAAAGGCAATCTGCCGGCCTACAAATCCTCGAAGAAGATCGACGACCACACCGTCGAGATCGAGGTCGACGGTCCCTATCCGCTGCTGCTCAACGACCTCACCAACATCTTCATCTTCGACAAGAAGTGGCTGGAGGAGCACAACGCGCTGAAGCCGACCGATGTCGGCAAGGGCGTCACCGGCTATCCCACCGACCACGCCAACGGCACCGGCCCCTTCTCGATCGAGAGCCGCCAGCCCGACGCCAAGACGATCTTCGTCAAGAATCCGGGCTGGTGGGACAAGCCGCAGCACAATATCGACCGCATCGAGTTCGTCCCGATTGCCTCGGCCTCGACCCGCGTCGCTGCGCTGCTGTCGGGCGAGATCGACTACACCAATGTCGCGCCGCTGCAGGATCTGCCGCGCCTCAAGGCGTCGTCCGACGTCAAGGTGATGCAGACCAACGAATTGCGCTCGGTCTTCTTCGCCTTCAATCTCAAGGACCAGCTCTTCGAGAGCGATGTGAAGGGCAAGAATCCCTTCCAGGACATCCGGGTGCGCGAGGCGCTCTATCGCGCCATCGACATCGACGCGGTCCAGAAGCGCGCCATGCGCGGCCTCTCGCGCAACACCGGTGCGCTCATCGCGCCCGCCATCCCCGGCTATGAGCCGTCGCAGGACGAGCGTCCGCCCTTCGACCTGAACGCCGCCAAGAAGCTGCTCACCGAGGCCGGCTATCCCAACGGCTTCTCCTTCCAGATGAATTGCCAGAGCGATTCGCTGGTCAATGAGGAGGAGTTCTGCCAGGCGGTCGCCTCGATGTGGTCGCGCGCCGGCTTCAAGCCCAATCTCAGCATGGCGCCGCGCGCCCAGCAGACGCCGAAGCGCACCAAGGGCGATTTCGACGTCCTCTCCTTCGGCTGGGCCAACGAGCCGATGATCGACGCCTATTCCCTGCTCGTGCAGGTGATCCACTCCAGGACCGGCACGGCCGGCGTGTTCAACTGGGGCAACTGGGGCGATCCGAAGGTCGACGCRCTGATCGACAAGGCCGGCGTCGAGCTCGACAACGCCAAACGCATCGAATTGATGAAGCAGGCGCTCAAGCTGGTGAAGGAGCAGACCCTGTTCATCCCGCTGCACCAGCAGCCGATGGCCTGGGCGATGCGTGCCAATGTCGAAACCATGGTGCAGGCCTCCGACAACAAGCCGCGCCTGTGGCTGACCAAGCTGAAATGAGGCTGAACCGCCGCCGTCATGGCCGGGCTTGACCCGGCCATCTCGGAAACGAGCCCTTCATCCGCCTGAGCTTCCCGGGTCTTCGCCAACGCGAAGCCCGGGAATGCCGCCGGAACCCAGGAGCCGCCCATGCCGGCCTTCCTCCTCAAGCGCTTCCTGAATGCCGCCGGCGTCATGCTCGCCGTGGCCTTCCTCGCCTTCCTGAGCTTCCGCTTCGTCGGCGATCCCGTCGAGCTGATGCTGAACGAGCAGGCGAGCCAGCAGCAGCGCGACGAATTGCGGACCCGCCTCGGTCTCGACAAGGGCTTCGTGCTGCAATTCGCGACCTTCGTGAAGAACGCGGCCCAGGGCGATTTCGGCATCTCCTACCGCAATCAGCAGGATGTCTTCGCGCTGATCTCGGAGCGCTTCCCGGCGACCTTCGAGCTCGTCCTGGTCGCGACCTTCCTGTCGCTCGCCCTCGGCATTCCGCTCGGGGTCTACACCGCCATCCGACGAGAAAGCCTCCTCGCCAAGGCGCTGCAATTCGGCTCGGTGCTCGGGGTGTCGCTGCCGAGCTTCGCGCTCGGCATCATGCTGATCCTCGTCTTCTCGGTGACGCTGCAATGGCTGCCGGCCTTCGGCCGTGGCGAGGTGGTGAAGCTCGGCTGGTGGAGCACCGGTTTCCTGACGCCGTCGGGGCGCAAGGCGCTGATCCTGCCCGGCATCACCCTCTCGCTCTTCCAGATCACGCTGGTGATGCGGCTGGTGCGGGCCGAGATGCTSGAGACSATGCGCACCGATTTYATCCGCTTCGCGAGGGCGCGSGGCCTGCCGGCYCGCKCGRTSMATTTCSGCCATGCGCTGCGCAACTGCCTGATGCCGGTSATCACSGTSACCGGYCTGCAGATCGGCAAYCTSATCGCCTTCGCSCTGGTSACCGARACSGTSTTCCARTGGCCGGGCATGGGCATGCTCTTCGTCCAGGCCGTSACCTTCGTCGATATCCCGGTGATGGCGGCCTATCTGATCRTCGTCTCCTTCATCTTCGTCGCGCTGAACACCCTGGTCGACCTGACCTATGCCTGGGTCGATCCGCGCCTGCGCGAGGACGCGCTCTCGGGAGCCGCCAATGCCCGCTGAAACCGTCGCGACCGTCGCCAAACCTGCCGATGCCAAGCCCGGCCGCATCCGGAGCTTTCTCGACAGCGACATCGGCTGGAGCTTCCGCAAGACGCCCGCCGCCTGGATCTCGGCGCTGGTGCTGACGCTGCTGATCGTTACGGCCTTCCTGGCCCCGCTGATCGCCGTGCAGAACCCCTATGATCTCTCGCAGATCTTCATCGACAAGGCCGAGATCCCGCCGATCTGGCAGGAGGGCGGCGAATGGCCCTTCCTGYTCGGCACCGACCCGCAGGGCCGAGACGTGCTCTCCGCCATCCTCTACGGCTCGCGCATCTCGCTGATCATCGGCTTTTCCGCCGTCGTCGTCTCGATGCTGATCGGCGTGTCCGTCGGGCTCGTCGCCGGCTTCCATGGCGGACGTATCGACAATCTGCTGATGCGCCTCGGGGACACGGTGCTCTCCATCCCGACGCTCTTGATGGCGATCCTGGTCTCGGCGGTGTTCCGCGGCCTGCTGCCGCCGGAACTGCGCGACCCCTTCGCCGCGATGGTGCTGGTGCTTGCGATCTCGCTGACCAACTGGGTGCAGTATGCCCGCACCGTGCGCGCTTCGACCATGGTCGAGCGCCGCAAGGAATATGTGCTGGCCGCCCGCATCATCCGCGTGCCGGCGACGCGCATCATGCTCTGGCACATCCTGCCGAACACGCTGACGCCGGTCATGGTCGCRGCGACGCTCAATCTCGGCCTCGCCATCCTCTCGGAGGCGACGCTCTCCTTCCTGGGGGTGGGCATGCCGATCACCCAGCCTTCGCTGGGCACGCTGATCCGCATCGGCAACCAGTACCTGTTCTCCGGCTCCTGGTGGCTCGTCGTGTTCCCCTCGCTGCAGCTCGGGCTGATCGTGCTCTCGGTCAACCTGCTCGGTGACTGGCTGCGCGATGCGCTGAATCCGAAACTTCGCTGACAAGAAACCACGAGGAAATGCCTGATATGACCGCCTCCCTGCTGCTCAAGAATGTCCGCCCGAACGCCGGTGCTGCCCTCGACATCCTCATCGAGAACGGCCGCATCGCCCGCATGGCGAAGGACATCGCCGCGCCGGCCGGCGTGGCGGTCGAGGATGGGCGCGGCGAGATCGTCATCCCCGGCCTCGTCGAGGCGCACACCCATCTCGACAAGAGCCTCTGGGGCCAGCCCTGGTACGTCAACGAGGTCGGCCCGAAGCTGCTCGACAAGATCGACAATGAGCGCGAGAGCAAGAAGCGGCTGGATATCGAGCCGGCGCGCCAGTCGGCCCGGCAGTCGATCCAGTCCTCGCTGATGGGCACGACCCATATCCGCAGCCATGTCGACGTTGACACCGAGCATGGGCTCTGGGGCGTCGAGGGCGTGATGAAGACCCGCGACGACTACCGCGACATCGTCGACATCGAGCTCGTCGCCTTCCCGCAATCGGGCCTGCTGCGCCGTCCCGGCACGCTGGAGTTGATGGACCAGGCGATGAAGGCCGGCTGCGAGATCGTCGGCGGCCTCGATCCCTGCGGCATCGACCGCGACCCCAAGGGGCATCTCGATGCCGTCTTCGCGCTCTGCCAGACATATGGCAAGCCGCTCGACATCCATCTGCACGAGCCCGGCGAGATGGGCGCCTTCTCGACGGAGCTGATCATCGAGCGCACCCGCGCGCTCGGCATGCAGGGCAAGGTCACGATCAGCCACGCCTTCTGCCTGGGCTCACCCGATCCCGCGCTGGTCGATCCGCTGATCGCGCAGCTCGCCGAACTCGACATCGCGATCATGACCACCGCCCCCTCGCGCAGCGCCGCTCCGCCGGTGAAGAAGCTGGTCGAGGCCGGCGTGCGCGTCTGCTCAGGCTCGGACGGCATCCGCGACACCTGGGGCCCCTATGGCAATGCCGACATGCTGGAGCGSGCSATGTTCGTCGGCCTGCGCAACAAYTTCCGSCGCGACGAYGARCTCMGGATCGCGCTCGATGTCTGTACGCTCGGCGGCGCGCAGGTGATGGAGATCGCCGATTACGGGTTGGCCGAGGGCAAGGCGGCGGATTTCGTCATCCTGCCGGGCGAGACGCTGGCCGAGGCGATCGTCACCCGCTCTCCGAAGCGTCGCGTCGTCAAGCGCGGCAGGGTCGTCGCCCGCGACGGTGTTTCGGTCAGGACCGCGCCGTGAGCCTCGGGCCGGCAAAGCGCCCCGAAGGCTGCATCCTAATGGCGGCGCGCTGGGTCGTCGGCCACAAGGACGGGCGCCACCGCCTCTACGAGAACGGCGAGGTGGTCTTCGAGGACGGCAGGATCGTCTTCGTCGGCCATGGCTTTCCCGGCGAGGTCAGCAGACGCATCGACTACGGCAACGCCCTGATCGGGCCGGGCTTCGTCGATTGCGACGCGCTTTCCGACCTCGACACCACCATCCTCGGCTACGACAACCAGCCGGCCTGGAAGAAGGGCCGGGTCTGGCCGCGCAGCTATCTCGAGGCCGGACCCTACGAGATGTACAGCCGCGAGGAGCTGGCCTTCCAGAAGAAGCACGCCTTCGCGTCCCTGATCCGCAACGGCATCACCACGGCGCTGCCGATCGCCTCGCTGTTCTACCGCGCCTGGGGCGAGACGGTGCAGGAGTTCGAGGATGCCGCTGAAGCCGCCGCTGCGCTCGGCATCCGCGCCTATCTCGGCCCGGCCTATCGCACCGGCAACCAGCTCGTCGAGGAAGACGGCCGCATCGTCACCCATTACGACGAGGCGCGCGGCCTCGCCGAGCTCGACGCCGCGATCGATTTCGCGAAATGCCATGAAGGCGCCGCCGGCGGTCTGATCCGTGCCATGCTCGCGCCGGACCGCATCGAGACCTCGACGGCGGAGCTCTTGCGCCGCACGGCCGCAGCCTCGCGCGAGCTCGGTATTCCCGTCAGGCTGCATTGCTGCCAGTCGAAGATCGAATACGACCTCGTCCTCGCCCAGCAGGGATTAAGCCCGCCGGAATGGCTGGAGAGCCTCGGCTTCCTCGGCGAGCGCTGCCTCCTGCCGCACGGCACCGTCGTCTCCGGCAGCCGGCTCGTCGACCGGCCCGGCCGCGATCTGGAGATCATCCGCGATTCCGGCGCGAGCATCGTGCACTGCCCGCTGGTCTCGGGCCGGCACGGCAATGCCATCGATCATTTCGGCCGCTACCGCGCGATGGGTCTCAACATCGCCATGGGTACCGACACCGCTCCGCCGGACATGGTGACGAACCTGCAGGTCGGCATGATCCTCGCCCGCACCATGGCCGGCAATGCCGGCGCCGTGCGCTCTGAGGACTATTACGATGCCGCGACCATCGGCGGCGCCGACGCGCTGCGGCGGCCCGATCTCGGCCGGCTCCAGCCGGGCGCCTGCGCCGACATCACCGTCTTCGAGCTCGATCGCCCCCATAGCGGGCAGGTCATCGACCCCATCCAGACGATGATGCTGACCGGCCATGGCCGCGACGTCTCGACCGTCGTGATCGACGGCCGCTTCGTCATGGAAAACCGCATCATCCCCGGCATCGACGAAGCCGCCGACAACGCCCGCGCCCAGGCCCAGTTCGAGGGGCTGATGGCGCGCTATCCCGAACGCACTCTCGGACACCCGCCGATGAGCGAGATCTTCTCGTCGAGCTACGCCATCGAACGCAGCGAGGCCATCGCATGACCGCATCCGCCGCCGCGCCTTTGCTCTCCGTGCGCGACCTGCGCATCGTCTTCGACGGCCGCCACGGCCCGCTGACGGCGCTGGACGGCGTCTCCTTCGACATCGCGCCGGGAGAGATCCTCGGCGTGGTCGGCGAGTCCGGCGCCGGCAAATCTCTGACCGGCACGGCGGTGATCGGCCTGCTCGATCCGCCCGGCCGCATCGCCGGCGGCGAGATCAGGCTGGAAGGGCAGCGCATCGACGATCTGCCGGCGGAAAAAATGCGCCGCCTGCGCGGCCGTCGCATCGGTGCGATCTTCCAGGACCCGTTGACCTCGCTGCACCCGCTGCTGACGGTCGGCGACCAGCTCGTCGAGACCATCACCACCCATCTGCCGGTCGGCAAGGCGGAGGCGCGCAGGCGAGCGCTCGACCTGCTCAAGGAGGTCGGCATCCCCGCCGCCGAGATGCGCATCGACCATTACCCGCACCAGTTCTCCGGCGGCATGCGCCAGCGCGTCGTCATCGCGCTCGCGCTCTGCGCCGAGCCGGTGCTGATCATCGCCGACGAGCCGACGACCGCGCTCGATGTCTCCATTCAGGCGCAGATCACCACGCTGCTGAAGCGGCTCTGCCGCGAGCACGGCACGTCCATCATGCTGGTGACGCATGATATGGGCGTCATCGCCGAAACCGCCGATCGCGTCGCGGTGATGTATGCCGGCCGCATCGTCGAGATCGGCCCGGTCGAGGATGTCGTGCGCCGCCCGCGCCACCCCTACACGGCCGGGCTGATGGCCTCGATCCCGAGCGTCCATGCCCGGCATGCGCAGCTCAACCAGATCGACGGCGCCATGCCGCGGCTCAACGCCATTCCGCCGGGCTGCGCCTTCAACCCGCGCTGCGGCCGGGCGGAGGGCGTCTGCCGCGATCACAAGCCGGGCCTTCCGCCGGTCGCCCATGCGGCGGCCTGCCACTTCCCGCTGCAGGAGTTGGCCCATGCGTGATACCGTGACCACGCTCGAACGAGGGCAGGCCGTGCCGGAGATCGCGACCACCGCTACGGCGACCGTGGACGACATCATCCTCGATGTCGCCTCGGCCTCCTGCCGCTTCGACGTCTCGGCGCCGACGCTCTCGCGGCTGTTCTCGAAGCAGCCGCGCCGCATCCTGCGTGCCGTCGAAAACGTCTCCTTCACGGTCAGTCGCGGCACGACCTTCAGCATCGTCGGCGAATCCGGCTGCGGGAAGTCGACCCTGGCGCGCATGGTCGTCGGCCTCCAGCGCCCGACGCAGGGGATGCTGAACTTCCGCGACATCCGCCGTGCCGATGGCACCATCGGCCCGCCGCGCGTGCAGATGATCTTCCAGGACCCCTATGCCTCGCTCAACCCGCGCTGGCGCGTCGGCGACATCATCGCCGAGCCGATCCGCGAATTGAAGCTGCGGCCGGACGCCGCGAGCACGAAAGACCGTGTCGGCGACCTGCTGGAGATTGTCGGCCTGTCGCGCAGCGATGCGAGCCGCTACCCGCATGCCTTCTCCGGCGGCCAGCGCCAGCGCATCTCGATTGCCCGCGCCCTCGCCACCGAAGCCGATTTCCTCGTCTGCGACGAGCCGACCTCGGCGCTCGACGTCTCCGTGCAGGCGCAGATCCTCAATCTGATGGTCAAGCTGCAGAAGGAACTGGGGCTGACCTATCTCTTCATCAGCCACAATCTTTCGGTCGTCAGGCACATGTCGGACGATCTCGCCATCATGTATCTCGGCCGCTTCGTCGAGGCGGGGCCGGCCGAGGAGGTCTTCAGCCGGCCGCGCCACCCCTATACCCGGCTGCTGCTCGACACGATTCCCGATGTCGAGCGGCCGAACCGCGAACGCCGGCCGATGTCGGGCGAGGTGCCGAGCCCGATCGACCCGCCGCCGGGCTGCAGCTTCAACCCGCGCTGCTCACGCGCCGCCGATCGCTGCCGGGCCGAACGGCCGGAGTTGCGGATGCTGGGTGGCGTCAGCGTCTCCTGTCATTTCGCGTGAGGTGGCAGTTCCTCTCCGTCATGGTCGGGCTTGTCCCGACCATCCACGTCTTC
>NZ_JBFRDQ010000144.1:0-10913 GCF_052113865.1 Allobosea sp. TAB14
GCTGATCATGGTGATCGTCGGCGGCTACGAGACCTTCGTCTCGCGGCTGCGGCTGGAAGGCCATCCGGACCAGCCGGAATGGCTGAGCCACGTCAATGCCAGCATCCTCAAGATCAAGCTCGCCATGGCGATCATCGGCATCTCGTCGATCCACCTGCTCAGGACCTTCATCGAGGCCGGCAATATCGGCGGGCTCGGCCGGACGACGAACTACACCGAATCCGGCGTCCTGCTGCAGACGSTGATCCAYGTCGTCTTCATCYTSTCSGCCRTSGGCATCGCCTGGGTCGACCGGATGACGGCCCATCCCAGCAAGGGGCACTGAGGCGCGCAAGACCGCAAAAGAAAACCGCCCGGCTGCTTCCAGCCGGGCGGTTCGCATGCGTCGGATGCTACTGCCCGCGCCCGCTGCGCGCGGCGAAGCGGATCGCTTCCTCGGCCGCCCGGAACAGGGCCTTGGCCTTGTTGATGCACTCCTCCTGCTCGGAGGCCGGGTTCGAATCGTAGACGATGCCGGCGCCGGCCTGGACATGCATCCTGCCGTCCTTCACCACGGCGGTCCGCAGCACGATGCAGGTGTCCATCTCGCCATTGGCGCCGAAATAGCCGATGCAGCCGGCATAGGCGCCGCGTGCATCGCGCTCCAGCTCGTCGATGATCTCCATCGCCCGGACTTTTGGCGCACCCGAGACGGTGCCGGCCGGGAAGCCGGCGATCAGGGCAGCGAGCGAATCGTGCTTCGGGTCGATCTTGCCCTCGACGTTCGAGACGATGTGCATGACCTGGCTGTAGCGCTCGATGAAGAAGGAATCGGTGACCTTGACCGTTCCGATCTCCGCGACGCGCCCGACATCGTTGCGGCCGAGATCGAGCAGCATCAGGTGCTCGGCGCGCTCCTTCGGATCGGCCAGCAGCTCCGCGGCGAGGGCGTCGTCCTCGGCAGGCGTCGCGCCGCGCCGGCGCGTGCCGGCGATGGGGCGGATCGTGACCGTGTCGTCGCGCCGCCGGACCAGGATCTCGGGGCTCGAGCAGACGATCTGRAARYCRSCGAARTCGAGRTAGCASAGGAACGGCGCCGGGTTGACGCGSCGCAGCGCCCGGTARAGCGCGAAAGGCGGCAGCGCGAAGGGGGCCTCGAAGCGCTGCGACAGCACGACCTGGAAGATGTCGCCGGCGCGGATGTACTCCTTCGCCTTCGCCACCATGTCGAGATACTCGGCCTCGCTGGTGTTCGAGGTCGTGACCGGCTCGGGCAGATTGGCGATGTCGATGTCGGCCTCGGCGGGCAGGGCGCCTTCAAGGACACGGACGACGCCGTCGAGCCGCTCCTGGGCGCTCTCATAGGCGTGCCGCGCCGCGATGCCGGGCTGGTGACGCACCGGCGTGACGATGTGGATCTCGTCGCGCACGGCGTCGAACACGACCATCAGCGTCGGCCGGCTCAGGATCGCGTCGGGAACGCCAGTGCCGGTCTCCTTCGGCTCGGGCAGGCGCTCCATCAACCGCACCATGTCGTAGCCGAGATAGCCGAAGACGCCGGCCGCCATCGGCGGCAGCCCCTCCGCCTCGGGGATCGCGCTTTCGGCCAGCAGCGAACGCAGGCTCTCGAAGGCCGGGCGCGGATCGTCGAGGAAGGCGTCGCCGAGCGCCGGCCGGCACATCGCGGCCTGCCCCTGATGGCAGCGCCAGATCAGGTCCGGCTCCAGCCCGATCATCGAGTACCGACCGCGAACGGCGCCGCCCTCCACCGATTCCAGCAGGAAAGCCGGCCCGGAGGTGGCGTGCCGCAGCTTCAGGAAGGCGGCGACCGGCGTCTCGCAATCTCCGACCAGGACTTGCCGCAAGAGCTGCGGTGCGCCCGTTTCGTAGATCTGCGCGAAGCGTTCAAATTCGTCGAGGTGCTGCATCGTCAATTCTGCACCCCGCCAGTGGCGTTGCGGAACGCCGCGTCATTGATGCTCACGCCGAGCTTGGCCTGGCGCTCGGCGACATATTGCAGCAGGAGCCCCTCGCTGAGATTGGCGGAGAGCAGGCGGACGAAGTTGTCCGCCTCCTGCGTCGTGCGGACGTAAGGCGGCACCGTCGCCGAATCGACCTTGAACAGGATGCGGCCGCCATCGGCGCCGGCCGCCGAATTGGCCTTGCCGGCGACCGTGCCGAACACCTGGGTGACGACGTTGGCCGGCAGATCCGTGCGCTGCTCCTGCCGCCCGATGCCGGCGGCCGTCTCCATCGTCAATCCGCTCGACGCCGCGACCGTCGCGAAGGCCTCGCCCTTGTCGAGCCTCTGAACGAGCTCGCGCGCCTTGGCCGAGAGCTTGTTCGCGGTCTCATCGGCGCGCCACTGCGTCGCGACCTCGCCCTTGACCTCGTCGAAGGAACGGTCGCGGGACGGGTCGATCTTGGCGATGTCGAACCAGACATAGCCGGCGTTCTGGGGCAGGCGGATCGCCTCGTTGTCGACGCCGATATCGGAGGCGAAGATCGCGCGCAGCGTCGCATCGCCGCCGGGCAGGGCGGCTTCCTGGGCGCCGTCGGGCTTGGTCATGCCCTGGCTCATCGGGCCGACGACACGCAGCTCGAGGTTGAACTGCTTGGCGATCTCCGCCAGCGGCTTCGCCGAGGCGCGCTCATCCTCGATCTTGTCATGCAGCTCGGTGATCCGGCTCGAGGCGCGGCCCGCCGCGATCTCCTTCTTCACCTCCTCGGCGACCTCCTCATAGGAGCGCACATGCTGGCTATCGACCTTGGTGACGCGCAGCAGCACGGTCCCGAAGGCGCTCTGCACGGGGGCACTGACGGCGCCTTCCTCCAGCGCGAAGGCGGCCTCGCGCACGGCGGGGTCGAAGATCTGCTCGCGGGTGAAGGTGCCGAGCGTGAGGTCCTTGAAGGCGACGTTCCGCTCGGTCGCGATCTCGTCGAAGGTCTCGCCACCGTCGATCTTGGCTTTGGCGGCCTGCGCCTCCTCGGCATTGGGGAAGGGGATCTGCTCGACCGTGCGCGTCTCAGCCGTGGTGAAGCGCTGCGCCTTGGCCGCCTCGTAGCGCGCCTTCGCCTCGTCATCGGTGACCTTGGCCGGGTCGGCGACGGCCTCGGCCGTGATCGCGAGCACGGAGGCGGTCCGGTATTCCGGGGCGCGGAAGGCGATCTTGCGCTCGTTGTAGAACGCCTTGAGCTGGTCCTCGGTCGGAGCGGCGATCTCGCCGGCGGCGCTCGCCGGCATGCGGGCGAAGGTGACGGTGCGCTTCTCGTTGCGCAGCCGGTTGCCAATCTCCTGCAGGGCGACCGGAACGGTGAAGCCGCCGCTGATCATCTCGGCGATCTGCTGGCGCAGGATGGTAGCGCGCTGGAGCGCGACATAGCTCTGCTCGCTATAGCCGTTCGAACGCAGCAATTCGTTGAAGCGCGCCGCCGAGAACTGGCCGGACGCGTCGCGGAAGACCGGGTCGTCGAAGATCAGGTTGCGGATCGTGTCGTCGGAGACGGCGAGATGCAGGTTCTTGGCCGTCTGGTCGAGCGTCGCCTCGCTGACCAGCCGCGAGAGCACCTGCCGGTCGAGGCCGAGCGCGCGCGCCGTCTCCGGCGAGATCTGGCGGCGCTGCTGGCGGATCAGGTTCTGGAGGTCGTTCTGATAGGCGGTGCGCATCTGCTCGATGCTGATCTCGGTCTTGCCGACCCGCGCGACCTCGTTGCGGCCATAGCCACGGAAGATGTCGCCCACGCCCCAGATCGCGAAGGCGAGGATCAGGACGCCGAACAGGACGCTGATGACGAGCTTGCCGAGCAAACCCTGACTCGCCTTGCGGATGCCCTGCATCATCATGGAAGCTGTCTTTCCCTGAACCCGTTCGTGGCGCGGAGACGGGCCCGCGCGCGTTTTTGTCGGCGCTGCTTATAGGAACCGGCGGCGAAAGCCGCAATCGCCGCGGCGGCTTCGTGTTTCCGGTTCACATGAGATTGCGGCGCCAGCCGGGCATTGATAGAGCCCGGACAGCACAATTTCCGGAGGAACGACGTGACGCGCAGCATCAGGCCGCTGGTAGCCGGCAACTGGAAGATGAACGGGCTGAAGGCCGATCTCGCCATCGCGACGGAGGTCGCTCGCGGCTATGACGCCTCGCTCAAGGCCGCCGTCGACCTCGCGATCTGCCCGCCCTCGACACTGCTGTTCACCGCCACCGCCGCGCTGATCGGCTCGCGCGTCGCGACCGGCGGGCAGGATTGCAGCGTTCAGCCCGCTGGCGCCTTCACCGGCGAGGTCTCGGCCGCGATGCTGGCCGATGCGGGGGCGAGCTTCTGCATCGTCGGCCATTCCGAGCGGCGCACGCTCCATGGCGAGGACAACGCCACCGTCCGCGCCAAGGCCGAGGCCGCGCGCAAGGCATTGCTCGTGCCGATCATCTGCGTTGGCGAGACGCAGGGCGAGCGCGAGGCCGGCGAGGCGCTGGCCGTGGTGCGCCGGCAGCTCAAGGGCTCGGTGCCGGAAGGCCTCGACGCCGCAAGCCTGGTCATCGCCTATGAGCCGGTCTGGGCGATCGGCACGGGCCTGACCCCGACGGCAGCCGATGTCGCCGAGATGCATGCCGCGATTCGCAGCGATCTGGCGCGGATCGTCGGCAAGAACGCCGCGGYCGGCGTCCGGCTGCTCTATGGCGGCTCGGTGAAGCCCTCGAACGCGGCCGAGCTGATGAATGTCGCCAATGTCGACGGCGCGCTCGTCGGCGGCGCCAGCCTGAAGGCCGAGGAATTCCTGGCGATCGCGCGCGCTTGCGCCGGCTGAGGCGTCATCCGAGCCCCGGTCATGCAAGCCGRCGGGCCTTCAGGGGTGGCGCAGCCGCAAACCCCGTGCTATGTGCGCCGCCGAATTCGCCTCGACCTTTCGAGGAGGAGCGGGTAGCCCTTGCGGCGGCCCGCGCCATCCCCATTTCGTGAGATCATGCAGAACGTTCTCATCGTCATTCATCTGATCATCGTCGTCGCGCTCGTCGGCGTCGTGCTGCTGCAGCGCTCCGAAGGCGGCGGGCTCGGCATGGGTTCCGGCGGCGGTGGCGTCGGCGGCTTCATGACCGGGCGCGGCCAGGCGAACGCGCTGACCCGGGCGACGGCGATTCTCGCCGGCCTGTTCTTTCTGACCTCGATCGTGCTCGCGATCATGGCCACTCAGGGCCGCGTGCAGCGTTCGATCATCGACGGCGCCCCGGCGACGACGGCTCCGGTCACTCCGGGCCAGCCCGCCGCGCCGAACGCCCCGAGCGCGCCCAATGCCGGCGGCGTGCTCGACCAGCTCCGTCAGCTCCAGAACCAGACGCAAGGCGGCGCACAGCCGCCGACCCCGGCGCCGCCAGCGGCACCGCAGCAGTAACCAGGGCAGGGCCGGGAAACCGGCCCTTCTCTTTTGTGTGGAGACGGGCCGGGCGACCGGCCCTCTCTTTTGTGGACAAGCGCGCAGAGCAAGGCGGGACTGCACTGCATGCGCTTAGCGAATCGAACCCGTGGCGATAGAGGTGAACTCCCATGACGCGGTATGTTTTCATCACCGGCGGCGTGGTGTCCTCGCTTGGCAAAGGCCTGGCGGCGGCGGCTCTCGCAGCCCTTCTGCAGGCACGTGGCTACAAGGTCCGCCTGCGCAAGCTCGACCCCTATCTCAATGTCGATCCGGGCACGATGAGCCCGTATCAGCACGGCGAGGTCTTCGTCACCGATGACGGCGCCGAGACCGACCTCGATCTCGGCCATTACGAGCGCTTCACCGGCCGGCCCTGCAACAAGGGCGACAACATCACCACCGGCCGCATCTACATGGACATCCTGACCAAGGAGCGTCGCGGCGAATATCTCGGCGCCACGATCCAGGTCGTYCCGCACGTCACCAATGCCATCAAGGAGTTCATCCTTTCCGGCAATGAGGGCTACGACTTCACGCTGGTCGAGATCGGCGGCACGGTCGGCGACATCGAGAGCCTGCCCTTCCTCGAGGCGATCCGACAGGTGAACCAGCAACTGCCGCGCGGGCAGTGCATCTTCATCCACCTGACGCTGCTGCCCTATATCCCGACCGCCGGTGAGTTGAAGACCAAGCCGACCCAGCACTCGGTCGCCGAATTGCGCTCGATCGGCATCCAGCCCGACATCCTGCTTTGCCGCACGGACCGCGAGATTCCGCGCGAGGAGCGCCGCAAGCTCGCGCTGTTCTGCAATGTCCGCGAGACCGCCGTGATCGAGGCCCGCGACGTCGCCTCGATCTACGACGTGCCGCTCTCCTACCATGCAGAAGGGCTCGACAATGAAGTGCTGGCCGCCTTCGGCCTCGACGCCTCGAGCGAGCCGGACGTCACGAACTGGAAGCATATCTCCGACCGGGTAAAGAAYCCCGAGGGCGARGTCACSATCGCCRTCGTCGGCAAATACACCGGCATGAAGGACGCCTATAAGTCCCTCATCGAGGCGCTGACCCATGGCGGCATCGCCAACMRSGTCAAGGTCAATCTCGACTGGATCGARTCSGAGGTCTTCGAGAAGGAGGACCCGGCGCCGTTCCTGGAGCATGTCCACGGCATCCTGGTGCCCGGAGGCTTCGGCCATCGCGGCGCCGAGGGCAAGATCAAGGCCGCGACCTTCGCCAGGCAGCGCAAGGTGCCCTATTTCGGCATCTGCTTCGGCATGCAGATGGCCGTGATCGAGGCGGCGCGCTCGCTCGCCGGGATCGAGGCGGCAAGCTCGACCGAGTTCGGCGAGACCAAGGAGCCCGTCGTCGGCCTGATGACGGAATGGCTGCGCGGCAACGAGCTGGAGCAGCGCGCGGCCGGCGGCGATCTCGGCGGCACCATGCGGCTCGGCGCCTACGCCTCCGTCCTCTCGCCGGACACCAAGATCGCGAAGATCTACGGCTCGACCGAGATCTCGGAACGCCACCGCCATCGCTACGAAGTCAACATGAACTACCGCCAGCGGCTGGAAGAGCAGGGCATGCGCTTCAGCGGCGTCTCGCCGGACGGGCTCTTGCCCGAGACGGTGGAATATCCGGACCATCCCTGGTTCATCGGCGTGCAGTACCACCCCGAGCTGAAGTCGCGCCCCTTCGAGCCGCATCCGCTCTTCGCGAGCTTCGTCGAAGCGGCCGTGGTGCAGAGCCGTCTGGTCTAATCGCTGTCGAGGGCAACCGCCGCCCAGGGATGGCGGTGCTCGTCGAAGACCGCTTTTCGCGGGGCGGGAAATGCCGGATCGGCGAAGGCGCCGACCGCCACGGCGATCATCTCCGGCCTGCGAGACGGCTCCCAGAAGACCGTGCTGCCGCAGGCCGGGCAGAAATGATGCAGGACGCGAAAGCCGCTATCGGCAGGGCGGTCATAGTCGGCATGATCCCCGGACACGGCGACGGCCTCCCGCGCGAAGAAAGCCGCCACGCCATAGGCGCTGCCCGTTCGCCTCTGGCATTCACGACAATGGCACAGGGCGACGATGGCCGGCTCTCCCCGGCAGGTGATGCGCAACTGGCCGCAGCTGCAGCAGGCTTTCCGGATCTTCATGCGGCGCATCCTCGTTTTAGATGACGGCTGACGCAGCTTTTTCGGCTAGCTTCGCTGGTGCCCGACAATGCCTCACCTATGATGAGGCTGCGAGGCATCGGATGGACTGGGGGGCGGGGGCATGACGATCTCGATGGCGGGCTTGCCCGCGTTCCTTCTCTATTTCGTCGTCGGCGCGGCGCTGATCGCGGCCTTCGCCGTGATCTATCTGCGCATGACGGCCCATGACGAGATCGCCCTGATCCGCGGTGGCAATCTCTCGGCCGCGATCGCACTGGGCGGCAACCTCATCGGCTTCACCGTGCCGCTCGAAAAGGCGATCTCGCAGGCCAGCAGCATCCCGGACTGCGTGCTCTGGGCCGTCGCGGCGATGCTGGTCCAGTTCGCGGCCTATGGCCTCGCGCGGATCGTCATCCCGGAGCTCTCGCGGAAGATCGCGGAAGACCGCCTGCCATCGGCCGCGATGCTGGCGGTGATCGCGGTGATTTCGGGTACGCTGGCCGCAGCCAGCATGACGATCTGAGGGCATGCCATGAAGCGCTCGACACAGATCGGGCTGGCCGCGGTCGGGGTCGTGCTCGTCGCCTCGTTCTGGCCACGCTCCAGCGAGGAAACCCAGGAAAGCCTCGTCTATAACAGCCTGAGCGATTGCCGCGCCGGCGGGCAGCTCAGCGCGCAACAATGCGAGACCGCCTTCTCCGAAGCGACCGCCACACGCCTCAAGGATGCGCCGAAGTTCAACAACCAGAACGAATGCGAGGCGCAGTACGGCGCCAATGGCTGTTCCAGCGCCAGCCTCGGCGGCGCCCAGTATTTCATCCCGGCGCTCGCGGGCTTCATGCTGGCGCGGGGCCTGGCCGGTTCGCAGGCGCAGCCCCTGCTGCCGCCGACAACCGCCGCTTGCCCGCCGGGCTCCGCCCAGCCGGAATGCCAGCAGGCGCGTGCCGCCAGCTCCTCTTCCTCGTCATCCGGCGGCGGCGGCTCCTATGGCAGCAGCAGCTCCTCGAGCAGCAGCCGCTCGCGCGCCTATTCGACGACGACCGGCGGCAGCGTCGCGGTGTCGCCGACGAGCACGCGCGGCGTGAGCACGACGACCAGCGTCTCGTCGCGGGGCGGCTTCGGCTCCATCGCCCGTTCCTTCTCCTCGCATTCCTCGTCCTGAGATGCGCCGCGTCACGCTTCCACCCCGTGCCGACTGGGCCGCGCAGGTCGAGCGGCTGGGCTTCGCCTTCCACACCATCGACGGCGAGACCTATTGGGACGAAAGCGCCGCCTTCGCCTTCACGCTGGAGGAGATCGAGCGCGACATCGAGGCGCCGACCGAGGCGATCGAGGAGCTCTGCTTCGCTTTCATCGAGAAGGCACTCGCCAGCGAGGAGATCCTGACCAGCCTCGCCATCCCAGCCGCGCATTGGGACTATATCCGGCGGAGCTGGCAGAGCGGCGAGCGCAATCTCTATGGCCGGCTCGACCTCGCCTATGACGGGCATGGGCCGGCCAAGCTGCTGGAATACAACGCCGATACGCCAACCGCCCTGTTCGAATCGAGCGTCGTCCAGTGGGACTGGCTCGAGCAGGCGATGGCGCGTGGCGCGCTTCTCCCCGGCAGCGATCAGTTCAACTCCCTGCACGAGCGGCTGATCGCGGCCTTCGCCGGCCTGCGCACGCCGTCGCCCTATCGCCTGCATCTCACCTGCGTCGAGGGCAGTGCCGAGGACAAGGGCACGGTCGACTATCTGACGGACTGCGCCGTCCAGGCCGGCCTCGATGCGCGTTTCACTTATATCGAGGAGATCGGCCTGCTCACGGACGGGCGCTTCTGCGACGGCGCCAACCAGCCGATCGAGACCCTGTTCAAGCTCTATCCCTGGGAATGGCTGTTCCGCGAGCGCTATGGCGAGGCGCTGGCCGGCTCGCGCTGCCAGTTCATCGAGCCGCCCTGGAAGGCGCTGCTCTCCAACAAGGGCCTGCTCGCCTGCCTCTGGGAGATGGAACCGGGCCATCCCAACCTGCTGCCGGCCTTCTTCGAGGGCGACCCGCGCTGCGCGACGCTCTCTGCCCGCCGCGTCCGCAAGCCGCTCTATTCGCGCGAGGGCGCCAATGTCACGCTGATGGAGCGCGGCCGCGTTCTCGACAGCGATGATGGCCCCTATGGCGCGGAAGGCTATGTCCTGCAGGATGCCGCGACCAATCTCTTCTCGGCCGGCGGCAATTACGCGGTGCTGGGCTCCTGGCTCGTCGCCTCGCAGGCCTGCGGGCTTTGCGTCCGCGAGGATGCCTCGCCCATCACGAAGAACACCTCGCGCTTCCTGCCGCACTATATCGAGCCGTGACCGCAACGCGACATGACCGCGCCGTGAAGAGTTGCTAGCCTTCCGGCCCGATAAGCCTGCCGAAAGAGTCTGCCATGCCTGCATCAGCCTCCACGCCTCGCGGCCTCGACCATCTCGTCATCGGCGTCCGCGATCTCGACGCGGCGGGAGCCTTCTACGAAAAGCTCGGTTTCAGGGTCGGTGCGCGCAATCGCCACCCCTGGGGCACCGAGAATCGGATCGTCCAGTTTCCCGGCTCCTTCCTCGAACTGGTGACGATCGCCGATGCGGGCGCGATCCCGCCAGCCGGCGAGCGGACCTTCTCGTTCGGCGCCTTCGTGCGTGACGCCCTTGCGGGGCAGGGCGAGGGCCTCTCGATGCTGGTGCTGGAGAGCACGGACGCCAAGGCCGACGCCGCCGCCTTCAAGGCCACCGGAATCGGCGACTACGAACCTTTCTTCTTCGAGCGGCAAGGCAAGCGGCCGGACGGTTCGACGGTCAGGGTCGCCTTCGAGCTCGCCTTCGCCGCCGATCCGAAGGCGCCGGAATGCGGCTTCTTCGTCTGCCGGCAGCTCGAGCCGCAGAATTTCTGGAATCCGGCGTTCCAGCAGCATCCGAACGGCGCCACGGCATTGTCGTCCGCGGTGATGCTGGCCGAGGACCCAGCAGCGCACCGCGCCTTCCTCACCGCTTTCAGCGGCGGGGCCGAGGTGCTCGAAGGCAACGAGGATTACGTGCTGGCGCTGCCGCGCGGGCGCCTCGACGTGCTCGATCCCGAAACCGCGCAGGGCGCCTATCAGGTCGAGCCCGACACGACGCCGGCGCGCTTTCTCGGCTTCTGCGTCGCGGTGCCGGATCTGGACGCGGTGGCGGAGCGGCTGACGGCTGCGGAGATTCCGTTCATCCAGAACGAGGAGCGGCTCTTCGTGCAGGCGGAAGACGCCATGGGCTGCATGGTCGCCTTCGAGCCGGTCTGAACGGCTCAACGGAGAGCCACGACTTTCCGGCTGAAATCCCTCAGCCCTCGTCCTTCAAGACGTCGCTGACGCCGCTCCTTAGGATGAGGGTTGAAGGG
>NZ_JBFRDQ010000145.1:0-14470 GCF_052113865.1 Allobosea sp. TAB14
CTTCAGGAGGGGCAGAATAGAGTAGTTTAGATTGTGGGATAGACTTGAACCAGGACTTCTCACAAATCATCAACATTCCAGACGACGCACTCGAAGAAAGAGCAACTTCTCGATTATCAGATCGTTTTCTAACATCAAGCGCCACGAAATCTGCCTTTATTTCAGCTGAAAGCGTATATGCAGCAGATTCAACCAGTGCATCGTCCATCACTCCCCAGCCAAGGTCGGCCAGAACTTCGAGGCGCGCTATAACTATTTCTTCCCGGAATGGCTGAAGTCTTGGAGATAGCATGAACGACCTGGATGAAATGCAGCCCACCATGCCGCTGGGCGCCAACTCACTCGCACGTGCAACGAATGCAGCATAGATATCGTTGTGAGACCCGAAATACCGCTCCCTGATTTCATCGTACTTCGCTTCTGTGGGTGCGCCGAAGGGTGGATTCATGACCACCACATCAAATTGCTCCCGGCACAGATCGATCACTTTCAATCCCTGCAGCGCATCCTCGGCAAACAGCCGCCCCTGATAGGTAGAGCGCGCAGCGCGGGCATAGTCCGTCAGCGCCTTGCGCAGCCGCGCCTCCGCCTTCTGCCACTGCGCCATGTCCTCCTTCGAAAACATCGGCCCATGCTCGCCAAAGACCTTGCGAACCAGCGCAGGCAGCTCCTTTTCCACCTGCAGCAACACGCCAAGCTCGGGCAGGCCCTTGAGCATGAATAGCGCCTGTTCGAACAGCTTGGCATCCAGGGGATCGAGTTCCGCCATGAACCGTTTGCGCAGGTCCACCTCGGCCGGCGGCGCCACCGCCGCCACCACATGGCCCTGGCCTACCGGCGGCCGATCCTTGGCCTTCACCCCAGCTTCATGCCAGGCCCTCTGTGCCCGCAGCCACAACGCCAGCGACGCGATCTGCGCCGCCCGCGGGTCGATATCAACGCCATAGATATTGTGCTCGATTATCAGCCGCGGGACGTCGCGCAGGAAGGCATCCTGGTCGGCGTAGGTTTCCGACAGCATCTTCAGACCGGGGCTGCCGCCGGTTGCCCGATCCAACGCATCGGGGCCATGGGCCTGCTCCCAATCCCAAGCCTCGCGGTAGATTTCCTGCAACAGGTCGCAGGCATAGAGCCCGAAATGCATAGAGCCGCAGGCCGGATCAAGCAGCTTTATCGTGCGCGGATCGCGCAGGCGCTTGGCGGGTTCGGGCTGCTCGTCGGGTTTCACCAACAGGTATTGGCAACGGTCGCGCAGCGAGGTCTGCCCGCCCGTCCAGTTGAACCAGAGCCGCCCGAGCGTGTTGTCGACGAGGAACTCCACCACATAGCGCGGAGTGAAGAACTGGTTGCGCACAGCCAACTCGCGGCTGTTCCGCGGCGCCTGCGAGGCCTCGCGCATCGCTTTGCGCTCTTCCTTCGAGTTGAAGTACTGGTAGATCCAGCCGATTGTCTCATCCTCGGCCCAAAGCGATGAGATGTCCGGCGCGTTGATCAGGTCGAGCAGTGGTAGAAGTGCCGGTTCGCGCGGAAATAGCCGCCCGTTGGGGAAATGGCGATTGAACAGAACCGGCAGATCGGTGCAGTAAACATCGCATAGGCTCAACAGAAAGACGCGATAGGCGTCGCCGGTTTCGCCCAGCGCCGTCCCGGCGACGCGCTGATAAAGCTGAAACGCCTGCGACTGATAGCCCTTGCCGACGCATTCCCTGACCAGTCCGCGCGCCTCCATCATGCGCAATGCCGCCAGACGATTGAGCGTCGTGAACGCCTGTTCGCGCACCATGCGGTCCAGCGTCGTTTTGCGCGTTTCCGCTCCGCTGCCCATAGCTGCGGGCAGGTAGTGCTCGAATATCTCGCGCAGCAGGCGCGCTGTGGCCAGACGCTGATCGTCCAAATGGGACAGGCTGTCCAAGGGCGACACAGTCCCGGAATTGGGATCCAGTCCAAAATCCTGCTGAAACTGCTTGGTGAACTCGTCGGTGAGGACCAAGCGGGATTTGGTCACAAAGGTTTGAAGCCGCCCCCGCGTTGCGTCGTCGAAGGCCATGGACTCAGTTCTCCTGCACGACAAAATCGAGGTCGATGTCCGACAATTCGCCTCGCAGGTCTGACAAGGTGCGAATCAGCACATCAAGTTCAGCAGGCGTACCAATGCGCGCAGGGATCGTGATCGTTTTTTTTCGTTTTTCCTGCACGCCTTTTACTGGGGCGTTCGAGGGTTTGGGATAAACGACCTGCTGGCGGCGCGCCTTGCCCTCTTGGACCACTTTGGCCTTGGTTTCCGCGATGGTGCCTTCGATGTCGAAATGCCGCGCTACCAATTTTTGGACGCCGGAAATGTCGAGCGTGACCTCAAAGGATAAAGCTTGGATCTTTCCGAGAGTTCCTGCTCGTTCTTCTGCCGTGAGCTCCGACCATTCGGGGATCAGCGCCAGCTCGGCTTCGGCCGCCAGAAGACGTTCGGCTTGCGATGCACGCATCGCGGCGACGGCTTCGACGACCCGCGCTTCTATCGTCGTTTTTCGCGTATTGAGGTCGGCTTTGCGCTTGAAGAAGTCGTCTTGAGCCAAGATATCGGCTACAGCGCCCAAATCTTCGCCTGCAGCGTCGCGTAAATCTTTTGGCGCGCCTGTGTTGGGCAATTCATCGATGCTGCGCTGAAGACTGCGCAACGCCTGCACAGTTTCGGCAATGCCATGGTCGAAAGCTCGTTTGGCAGCAATGGCCCATTTAAGCGCGTCATAGAGCGGCGATTGTTCCGCCCCGAAACGCTGCGGCGCGTCGGACGCATCGGACAATAGCATATCGGCGATTTGCTGGTTGGCTGAGCGAACGGTCTCAACGCCGGGCAGTCCCAGGGTTTGCAGCCTTTCCGCCAGAGGCGCGAGTTGATGCTGCAGCGAGGGCAAAAGCTTTTGCGCGGCCTTGCCGATATCCTCTTCCAGCGGCACGACCTGGTCGCCAGACAGATCGGTCAAACGTTCAGCCGCGCGGCCCAACACCTCCATTGTAGGCCGGTCATCGCGCATGGCGACGCCAGCCGATTTGAAGCTATTGTTGTTTTTTAGTGCGTCGATGGCCTGCTGGCCCGTTACCGTGACCTCGCGACCAGATACTTTCAGCTTTACTTCGCCGGCGACGAGCAAAGCGGCGACCATGTAGCGGATCGTGTCTTGCGACCAGCCGAAAGGCGCTCCGGAAAACACATCTAGCAGCTTCTTGCCCTCGACGGTGCCATTGCGCTCGATAAAATCCTTGATGCTTACAAGGCCTTTATGCTCGGTCTTGATGCTTGGCGCGCCGCCATTGACCTGTACGAGACCAAGCGGGTCAAGGGCAGAGGGCACAGCGCGCAGGTTCGGCGCCCGCAGGAATTTCTCAGCGAGATCGGTCGCAACGCGCTCGGCTGCCTCGGGGTAGCGGTCGAACACCCGCTCGGCGGCTTCGGCAAGATGCTTCTTGCAAGCATTCGCTAGCGATTGATCGAGGCTGTCTACCGCTGTCACCTTGCCCCGGAATACAAAGGAGCCCTGGGTCAGACTGCGCGCAATTTTTTTAATGAGCTCAGAAGTAAGACGCGAGGCGCGGTCCATCTGGCTTTGGCAATATTCCTTGACTTCCTGATCGGGATCATTTCTGTGCAATTCGACGATCCGCTCGCAGCGACAAATTTCCGCCACCAGATCATCGGCTTCGGAGGATCAGAAAAGGTCAGAATTGATTGGACGGTTTCGCGCTCACCCGCGATCGAGACCTGTTGGCCGGCGCTCAGGTGCTTCAGCCCCGCCGTCACCGTCAACGAACCATGCAGCCGAACGCTGGGCAGCGGATCAAAGACGGCCTTCAAGGCTTCATTGAAGACTCGCCGGATGTCCGGCGTGCGAGGCGCGAGTTGGGAGCGCTCTTGCTCCACATCGTTGAGCTTTTCGCTGAAAAATCGGAGCCAGCCGTCTTTCTCACCCAGGGGAACGATTGGATCCTTGAGCAACCGGTCGACGGCTTCCTTGACTTTGTCGGCAATGGAGGCCGATGCGATCCCCGGTTGCATGAGAGCCGCGACATTTTCGACGGAGACCGGCAAGTTTCCTAGGATTTGCAGGATTGCCACGGTTTTCGCGACGCCTTGGCAAAGCTCATCGTCGTTGAACCGGTAGAGAACCGCCTTCTCGACGGCATGGAAGATCGATGGGAAGGCGCGGCGGATGTCTTTGTCCAGAGCGTCGTAGAGCGTCACCGTGGTGGCGAGCCACCCGACTTCGCGATCCGCAACTGGCTTCAGCGAACCGGCGCCTTCGACGAGAATGTCCTGGATGACCTTGATCGCCGAGCGCAGGCCGATGCCGCCCGTTGATTTGGCCAGGGCCCCCAACAGGTGAAGCAGAATGTCGAAATGGGCGGGCAAGAAGGGATAGAGATTGACGAACGTCTCGCGGTCGAAACCGGCGTCGTAGGATTTCGCATCCGCCAACTTGGTGTGCTGGCGCAAGGCTTGCCCGTGTCGGTCGAACAGCGCGCCCAGCTCCGCGGCTCCGACTGCAGATTTGCCCAATAGGCGACGGAAACAGATTTCCTTGATGTCGCTGGATTCGAGCGCGACTGTGATGGGGAAACGGTCTTTCAATTTGTATAGTTCAGGCGAGTTGATGGCCGCCCTTGGATCGTCCTCGGTTAATGTCTGCTGGGCAGTCCCGATGATCCAGACCTTGCCGTGCCCGAGGTCTTTCAGATTTTGCGCCAAGCCCTGGAGGTCAAGAATCTTAGTCTGCTGGCTGCCGACATACTGGCCGATTTCGTCGACGATGAAGATAATGTGCTCCTTGCCAGAGGCTTCGCGCACGACGTCGATCATTTCCTGCACACGGTCGTTCATTAGGTAAACGATGTCGTTGCTGGCGGTCGAAAAGGCCTGATCGGTCCGGAACAAGTTCGGGTAGATTTTGTGGGCAAGCCTTGGAACGATGCTATCGACGACAAGATCGTCATTCCGATAGTCGGCCCACTTTTCGCCTGTGTCGTCCTGAAACGCCTCCTCGAACTCAGGGTAGCGGCCTTCCTTGCGAAGCCGCCGCTCTAGCGCCGCGACTTTGACGTTCCGGGAATAGCCAGCGTATTGCAGGACCTTGTGGTAAAGGACAGTCGAGACCTCAGCGAGGGAGGCGCCAGCGATCTGTTCGCTCGCCAAGTCGAGCATGACGACGGCAGCCGGAAAGCTGGCAGCAAGTTTCGAGAGCAAGGCCTTGGTAGTTGGCCGATGAAGCCGATCCTGCAGATGACGGAGGAATGGCTTTCCGTCGATGGTGGCACGTTGGTCGAAGGCGAGGCCCAGGTATTTGGTAAAGGAGCTCTTGCCCGAGCCATAAAACCCCGAAACCCAAACGCCGATTTCGTGGCTGGAGCCGGCCTCCATCGCGGCCTRCATCTTCTCCAGTAGCTGCTCCAGCTGCTGTTCGATGTTTTCTGTCGCGATATATTCAGAAATTTCTGCCTTCAGCCGCTGCTCTTGCGAGGCCTGATAGGTGATGACTTTCTCGATCGTCCGCTGGATGTCTTTGCCGGTGTCGAAGAGATTGCGAATTTGGGTCATGATGCCTTCTGACAATTCTAAAGTGATCAGCCGCCGACGTGCACGGAGCGGTAATTGCCGTCTTCGGGATAAAAGCCGAGGAACTTTAGCCGTGTTTTTCCTGTTCGGGCGCCTGGGTAAAAGAAGACCGTGGGGACATGGAATTTACCTTGAAGCTGCGCCTCGATAGCGCCGATGCGCATGTACGGATGCAGCGCCTCAAGGTCAGTCACCAGCATGATCGTTGAGGATCTGCCTTCAAGAGCGGAAAGCCGCTCATCCAGCCGGGCTTGAAGCCGTCCTTGAGCTGTCAGCGCATTTGCCAGTGAGGCATTTGTTCGATCCCACGCGAGCGGAGCTTTCCGGTCGGCCTCCATCCAAACTTTGCGGAGGGGAGCTTTCTGAAGGATGTCTGCGATTTCCTCAGCAATCGAGAAAGTCTCGACCTGCCAGCCCGCATTCGTCAATTTTGCCTTCCACGCTGGCATAAGACGTTTCGCCTCAAGCAATTCGCTGGGCGGAAAGACCAAGTAGAAAATTGGCTCAAAACTGGCGTGCGCGAACTCGCGCCCGCTTTCGATCCGGCGGATCAACTCGTCGAAATCAGCCTTTAGTGATGCCATCGACAAGCTCCTCCATCGACTTTAGCTTCCACGAGACCTGTACGAGGCTTCCGGCCGACTGCAAGATCA
Source organism: Allobosea sp. TAB14 (assembly GCF_052113865.1). Lineage (NCBI taxonomy): Bacteria > Pseudomonadati > Pseudomonadota > Alphaproteobacteria > Hyphomicrobiales > Alloboseaceae > Allobosea > Allobosea sp. TAB14. Next base: position 6,256 of record NZ_JBFRDQ010000145.1, read on the forward strand.
GTTCCCCCCGCAGAGAAAGCCGTTTCAGCTCGCCAAGAACGTCGTCTGCCTCAAGCCCAAAGAGCCGCCAGTCAGGGCTTTTCAAGAGCGCGTTGGCGCCCAGCCCGCGGAAATGCAGGTCGTGAGCGAGAATCGACGCCACATTTGGCGTGATGCGGAAGGTCAAGATCGGTCTGACGCCGGTTTTCATGACCCCAAGGAGACCGAAATCCACGCAAGCGCCAAGGAGGTAGCTCGCGACGCGGGTGACCGTCGTCTCTGACCAGGGGCGGGTAGTCCGTCCATCGGCTACGGCCGAGGCGACGAACTGCAAGGATTCCTTTTTCGACACCGAGGATACGCCAGTTGCATAACGTGGCCAGTAAACCTGTCGCACAAATTCGGCGAGGATCGGGTTCGCACGGCAAGTGAACAAAAAACAGAGCGACCGGAATTCGTCCCGGGAAAGGGCTTTTGAAATCGCCTTTAGGAGCTTGGCTGGCGCCCCGCCGTCGGTGAGATATCGGGAGCGAAATGCTTCAGTCACAACGTTTTGCAGGCGCCTCGCGGTGACCGCCGGGAAATCGCCAGAAGCAAGAGCGACCTTGAACAGGTCCTGCCCACTCATTCCGGGTTCCCAGGCAGCAAGCAGCTTCAAGGTCTCGGGCACGAGCCCGAGTCCAGCCTGGAGCTGCGTCGTGTACTTTGGCGTATCCGTCATCGGTCGCTTGGAAAGTATGGAAAGCATTGGACGCCAGCGTCGAAGGCTGCGGAATACAAGGAGGCCGCCTCAGACATCCACCCGGCGGCTTCGGTTGTCTCGGGCAAAGCTATAAGCGCGGGGCCGGATTTCGCGGCGACTGCTTTGATTAGGGAGGTTTTTATCGTCGCTCTTGCGGATTCAGGCGATGAAATCGTGTTAGCCAGATCGGAGCCACCCGATTGAATATATTCGAATAGACGCTGCTCCATGCTCTCTGGGAGGCGGAAGAGGTGGAATACTTGACCGACGCCGATCCGTTCGTCATGGACTCGTTTGGCGGCTTCAAGAACACCCTGGTAGCGAGCTTGGAAGGTATTGGCCCCAAAGACAGGAGCAAGAAATGAAGTGCTCGTTGGCGAAAGGAATGCTGACGTCCACCATCCCGCGCCGTCCCGCTCGCCGAGCAATCCGACAGCCAGTCTCAATGCGGCGATCCCCATGACGGCAAGTTCACTCTGTTCGTAAAATTTGCCGTTCATCATTTCCCCTCTCGATTCCCAACCGGGCCACTGCAATCACAATTTTCAACCGTCCGCGCAATGAACGGACACGGCCGCCGACGAGCCGCCCGCCACCACGCAATACGAGTTTCGTGCCGAATCGTACAAGAGCGGCATGCTGGGCCCGCGGATACGATTCTAACTGTCTGAGTTGGAATCTCCCCTGATTTGTGGCGAGGCGGCGTCACCGCTGGTGCAACGACTTGACGCACTTAGAGACGCTGCGGCATTGCCTGGCGCACCGGAAGCCACCTCTCGATAGGCTCGGATTCGCGGAGATAAGGCGACGTCGGAAACCGAATGGTCGCCGGCACCGGCCGGGTGCACAGGTGTGGCTACTTCAGGGTTATTCAAACCTCTTCAATTTGTTACAAATCACTTCTCTATGATCGACGCGATTTGGCGTGATATAAAGCGATTTGAAGAGGCTGCGTCGGCTGCTGCTGCGCAGCTGAAGATACCAGATGAGAAGCCGACATGGGTGTGGACGGTATCGACAAACGGATTGCGGCCGGAGCGCAAGCGATCGCAGCTGCTCTGCATGGGCCGGCCGGTCAAATCCCGCTTGATCGTGTCGTAATCGATCACTTGGTCTGGTTCGACCTGTGCCAACAGCGCGGCATGACGTGGCCCCAGATAGGGCGCCTTCTGCAGAAGGCCGGTGCTGGTCGTGAAAACGGCCGGCCCTTCTCGTCGGGGCACTTGAGCAGCGTGGTTTGGCGGCAGCGACAGAAGAGCCCGAGCGGCGAGGCGGATTCGACGCCGCTATCGCCGGCACAGCCGGTTCCAGCGACCGAGCCTTCAGAGACGACACCGGCGGGCAACCAGATTCCTCCGAAGCGTGTAGCGAGGACGCCTCGATCCCCCCTGCTGGGCGAAAACCCCAAGATTGCGCGCGTGGCGCGAGAGCAAGCACCGGGGAAGAGCACGGCAACGGCTATCCCCAACGCGCTTCCCGAACAACAGGCTGTTCCTGCAGCGGCAAGGAAGGAGCCCAGGGCACAACTCGACGGCAAGTCTCTTCTTGCCTCCATGCGTCGCACTGCCCGCCTTCGGCGGGACGAGTGAGGCGATCGGCGAACGACGTGGCCGATAGAGCAGCAAACCGCAGCTTGGCTTAAAGCAGTTATTAACTATGGCACGAGCGTGCCCCGTTCAAACGCTTGCGTATCCACCAATAGGATCTGGCGCCCTGTTGTGGTTTTCATGAATCGACCCGAGCCTTGATCGTACCGGTCGAATCCAAATTGCATGTTGCGGCTTGGAAGATCGACCTACAGGGCAAGGAGAAAGACCATGGGTCTTGACATCCGTCGTGTCATCGAAGGCAAAGTATTCAACACGAACACCGCCGAATACGTTCTGACGACCGTCCGCCATAAGCTCGGATACGGTGACTTCACGAGCGAGCTGACGTGCTTGTACCGCACCAAGAAGGGACAGTGGTTCCTCGCCGGCAAGGGCGGAGCGTCGACCCGCTGGTGCCGGCCGTCGAATTGCGGCTCCAGCACCGTCGAGGGCGAAGGGCTGCGGCTGATCTCTCCGGAAGAGGCTCAGGAGCTGCTTGAAGAACACGATGGCGACGTCGAGGCCTATTTCGAGGTCGAAGAAGGCTGAGCGCCAGCTCCGTTCGGGCTTGCCATTCGTCCAATAGCCGTAGCCCTGCTGCGGCTGTTCTCTCCCCGGCATACTCCGTCATGCCGATGCTCGGCCGATCAGCCATTCGCAACCAGCAGCTCGCCGTAGGTCACAGCTGGCGCCCTGGCCCGCGTCATTCTCCGAAGGGCTGGCGCGGCCACCCTCCCCCACACTCTCACAATGTCCCCACCCGACCGACGATGGTCGAGCCCGGACCAACGCACAGAAGGCGTTCCCATGTCTCTTTCAAATGCAATCAATAGCTTGGCCAAGAGCCTCCACCGAAACAAGGTCCTGTTGGAAAGAACCAGGGCGACCATCGATCAGAGCCCCCGCCCGACCGATGCGTTGCTGATCGACCTGGTGGCGCCATTCTTTGTGGTCCACCTCGACCATCTCGACGGCTGGGCCTCGCGCATCGACGCTGAAACGCTGCAGCGCTTGCCGTTGTTCGCCCGCCCCAATGTCCTGCTCGGCACGGAAGAGGAGATCCAGCGTTCGGCATGCGCTCTTGATCCGAAGGAGCGCGTGCAATTTCGTGCGGGCATCCCGGTTTTCAAGGTGCCTGTGCCGATTGACATCCGACCTCAGGCGTCCAGGGGCGGGCGGACAAAGGACGTGATCGAGATTGCTCTTCGCGAAGCGCTGGCGGTCGAAGTGTTCCGATGCGACATCGAATTGCGCGCGATCGAAGCTCTTCGTGCAAGGCGGGAAGGACGTTCCGTCGATCCGACCGACATCCCGGAAATCAGTACGCTCGCCAACATGGTTTGGGTCAACGATTTTCCGACGAAGGGGCGGAAGGTCAAAGCCAACCGGAAGGGCAACGGACCAGCCGACTCAGACGCCTGGTGCGATGTATTCAAGGCTCTTCACGATGAAGGCCGCAAGATCGCCGTCGCGAGAACGGTCGGAGCGAGCAGGCCCGAGGAGGTCCAGCGCGCGATCATCGCCGACATCTTCAGCCAGGGCGCGCTGGAACTCACGGCCGCCGCATCGAAGATTACCCGACGTGTCGAACTGATGATGCGCGGTTACCGTGAGGCCACGCGCGCCACAGAATTGAAGCATAAGTTTTCCAAGCGGCAGCGGAAGCATCTCGCACGGACCGATGGTCGGCGCAGGAAGGCATACGATCCGACCAAGGTCGAGATCATGACGAAGCGCGAGCACAGCATCCTCACGCAAAACAGCTTCTCGGCGAAGGAATTGGCCGAAATCGCCTTCCTGGCCGACGTCGATGTCAATCTGCTGTGCATGTCGCATGTACTGGCATCGCCGGAATTCGCAATGGCACGCAAGCTCGGACGCTGGGCACAGGGCAAGGACCTGACCTTCGACGCCCGCGAGATCTTCCTGCTCGACCGGCTGGTGGTTCCGGAAAACGGCAGGCGTCCGCCCAGCGTGTTCGCCGAAGTCCACGAGCTTCTTGCCGATTATGCGCTCGACGTCATGCCGTTCGGGGCATGGCGCGAGCGGTTGGCGGCAGCCCGGACGCGGCACTGAGCCGGGCTAGACGCGCACGATCTCGCGCGCGGCTAGCTGGCGCGCGATGATGGGATCCTGACCATAAAAGGCGCGGCGACGCGCCTCTTCGTTGAAGGGAGCACGAAAGAGGAAATACAGGCCGTAGAGGATCGCGGGGATGCCGATGAGAAACAGCGTCAGCGGAATCCCCAGCCCGATCAGCATCAGCCCCGTATGGATCTCGACCTTCTGGAGGCTCTGATAGGCGGCCTGCCCGTCGGCTCTCTTGATGCCGAAGGCGATTTTGACGTTCTTCTTTCCAGTCATGAGATGGATGCGGCAAGGCTCGTTCAGTTCGAACAGGCGTCCAACCTCATTCATGAAGTTGACGTTCTCGATCAGAATTCTCCGGCCGCTCTCTTCGTTGAACTCGACGCTGGAATATTCGGTACAAGACCCATCGTCGAAGGCGCTGATCTTGCTGATCCCGAACGCGACAGCTTCACCTTCGAATTCCATGAGACGCATGAGGCAGGCTTTCAGTTTACGGTGAGTAGCCGAGAAATCGGCAGTTGCGGCACGAAGCGCGGACGACGCGATGGGAAGCGGCTAGCTCATGAGGCTTTTGAACCTCAGAACGGCATGCGGGCTTCGGGCCGAATAGCCGGTGACCTCGCAGCCCTGGCGGATTGGCGCGGCACCGCGCAGCACGATGGCGGTGTTATCCGCCGAATAGCCGCCGCTCACCGCATAGGGGGCCGGCGGGCGGCCGCGCTTGAACGCATAGGCAGTGCCTTCGATCCTGCCACTGTGGCGGAATGGTTTGCCCCGGAATATGACGGTCCCTGCGCGCGCGACATCACGCAACGCAGCCTTCGGCTCGAAATAGGCGATCAGCCCGCTTTCGGGGATGATGGTGACCCGGCTGCGATTGTGCTCATAGGCAGAGCCGCCCATCGTCGACAGATCGACCGCGGCCGGTGCCTGGGCATGCAGCCCCTCCCGATCGCTCGCCTGYGCGGCTTCAACCGTGATGCCAGCCAAGCCTAGCGCAAGCAGCCGTCCCATATTCCGCAACTTGGTCGACTCCGCCATGAGAACATTCCCATGGTACTTAAAGTCATCAGATTAATGATGCTTAAAACCCGTCGCTATAAAAGCATCTATCGGCTGATTTGGGCGCGTGAAACGTACCCATCCCGGCGAGCTTCGTACGATCGTTGCGACCAATATCCGGCGCGTGCGCCATGAGCGCGGCGTGAGCCAGCAGGATTTTGCGCTCGCGATCGATATGGACCGCACCTATTTCGGCGGCGTCGAGCGGGGTGAGCGCAACGTCTCCGTCGACAACCTGGAACGCATCGCAATCGGCTTGAACGTTCCGGCCTGGGAGCTGCTCAAACGCATCTGAACGACGATCCGTCTCTGCGCGGCGGCCGTTTCCGCAATTAGCCTATTYATTTCCCAGACTGCTCGTTCCCTCTCGCTTCTCATCTCCGACGCACGTTGTTGCAAAGGAGATGAGACCGAATGACCAGAAATCCGAGGCCGAACAGGCCCCCGCCAGCGCCTCTGCCGGCCGTGGCCATCATCGCGCAGGACAAGGGTGGAGAAGGCAAGAGCCTGACCGCGCTGGCGCTCGCCGATCGCGCGCAGCTGTCCAGCGTGCCGATCGGCATCGTCCAGGTCGACGACCAGGGCCGTCTGCCGTTGCTCCTGGGGCCGGACGTCGTGACGATCAGGATCGATCCACGCCTGGCACGGCGCGATCCGTCGGCCGAACTGCGCGCCTTCACGCCGCTCTACGAGACGATCGAACAGACCAGCACGGTCGGCGGTCTGACCATTATCGAGTTCGGTGCCAACATGGCTAGCCGAGGCGCGCTCTGGGCCGGCATGGTCGATCTCGACGAAGAGCTGCGCGAGATGGGCACGACCCCGCTCATCATCACGCCCGTCGGCGCCACGGCCGAATCGCTGCGGCTCGGCGCCCGCGCAGCACATGCCTTCCTCGACAAGCTGCCGACCGCCCGTATCGCACTTATCGAGAATGAGCGCGATGGTCTGATCCAGAAGCTGCACCCGGCTTCCGATGCTGCCGCTGCGTATCGCGATGAGATCGTGCCGCTGATGGCAGGCGCGACGGTACTGCGTATGCCGCTGGTCGAAGGCGCATCGTGGCGAGTGTTCGAGGCCGCCGGTGTCCGCCCGGTCGATGTCGTCTCGATGGCGGTCTCCGACATCATGGCGCTGACCGGGCTGCCCAAACCGGAAGCCAAGATCGCCCGCGGTGATATCGCGGCCTGGACGAGCGTCGTCTGCGACGAATTCGACAAGCTGATCCGCTTCGACCGGGAGGCTGGCGATGACGCGTAAGCCGGAATTCGACCGGGCTGCCCGTGAAGCGGCCAAGATCGCTGACAACGAGCGCCGCGCGCAGGTTCGCCGCCTGATGGCGACGCTGCAGTCCGACCCTTCCAACTTTGAACCCCGGTGCCTGGAGACCTTGGGACGCTCGGGGATGGAACTGTTCTGCACGTCGTTCGCGCGGCACACGGCTCCGGCCGGCTCCGCGAACAGCAACAGCCCGGCGCCGACCCATGGCAGGCGCTCYCAGGGCTGGACTGCCGAGCAGCGCTCAGAACTCGGGTTCTTCTCGCGGGCGATCGCATACGGAGCGGGCGGAGGTATCGCCTTCGTCTGCCTGGTGCCGCTCCTGCGCCTCTTCTCCCTCTGATCGACGAGACTTCATTATGTTCGATTACGCCTTCACAGCCGGCAGACCCGCCATTCTCGCCAGCCTTGTTGCCTTCGCCATCACGTTGGCTTTCGCCTGCATCGTGATCTTCTGGCTGTTCCCTCCGATGGGCGCCGCCATCTACGGGCCCATTCCGATTGACTTCAGCCTTTTCGGCGAGGTGCTTTGGCAGGCCCTCGCCGGGAGCCGCTGCAGCGGCTTGGCGGAGAAGCTGATCGGCATCGATTGCCATCTTGCTCCGCTTGCGGACTTGGTCCACCTCATGGGAAGCACACGCGACGCGCGCTTGGCGACGACCTTCGTCGCTGGCGCTGTCTTGTTCGCCGGCATCTTCGCGTTCATCGACGCGCTGATCCACACTCCCCTTGCTGAAACCGCGCAGACGACAAGCGGCAGGTCCATCACCTACGGCGAGCAAGCGCGCCGGGAGATTCGGCAGTTCATCGCGTCTCATGGCGGTGAAGCAGTCGGCCTGTGGCTGTTTCCGCATGTCAGGCTCACCCGCAAGCAGGAGACCCGTAACATCCTGCTGCTCGGCGGACATGGCTCCGGCAAGACCGCCTGGCTGCGCGGCCTGATCGAGCAATTGCTCGGGCGCCGAGGCAAGACCTTTATCCTCGACGTGAAGGGCGACATGGTCGAAGGGCTGCCTGACGACGACTTCGTCCTAGTCTCCGCCGCAGATGCGCGAAGCTGGGCTTGGAATGTTGCCGCCGATATTCGGACACGGCTGCATGCGGTCGAATTTGCGAGCAAGATCATCGCCGCCGCCGAGCGCGATCCGATGTGGACGGACGCCGCCCGCGCCATCCTCGCCGACTTGATCGTCTATCTGCAAAAGCAGCCCAAACAGCCGTGGGGCTGGCCTGAGTTGGCCCGGATTGCGCTATCGACCCCAGCGGAGATCAAGGCCGCGCTTGTGTCGATCAAGGCGCCTTCCGCCGTGCTGATCACCTTCAACAGTGACGACGAAGAGAGCAGGACCGTCCTCTCGATCCTGACGACATTGTGGGTCGCTGCGCTCACGCAGCTTGTTCCGCTCGCCGAAGCGTGGCAGGACGTGCCGGTTGATCGTCGGTTCAGCATCCGCGACTGGGTCCGGAATGACAG
>NZ_JBFRDQ010000146.1:0-10842 GCF_052113865.1 Allobosea sp. TAB14
GCCGGATGATCAATTCGCGCTTCCTCGACGGCAAGACCATTGCCGAGGCGAAGGAAGAGGTTGCGCGCCGTCTCGAGAGCGAGATCCGCGGCAATCGCCCCGTCGGCCAGCGCAAGGTCAATTTCCGCCTGCGCGACTGGGGCATCTCGCGCCAGCGCTATTGGGGCTGCCCGATCCCGATCATCCATTGTTCCGACTGCGGAACGGTGCCGGTTCCGGATGCCGATCTGCCGGTGAAGCTGCCTGATGACGTCTCCTTCGACAAACCGGGCAACCCGCTCGACCATCATCCGAGCTGGAAGCATGTCGCCTGCCCGCAATGCGGCAAGCCGGCGCGCCGCGAGACGGACACGATGGACACCTTCGTCGATTCGTCCTGGTATTTCGCCCGCTTCACCGATCCGTGGCGCACCGAGAGCCCGACCGACCGCAAGGCCGTCGACCGCTTCCTGCCGGTCGACCAGTATATCGGCGGCGTCGAGCACGCGATCCTGCACCTGCTCTATTCGCGCTTCTTCACCCGCGCCATGAAGAAGACCGGCCATGCCGGGCTGGATGAGCCCTTCGCCGGCATGTTCACGCAAGGCATGGTCGTGCACGAGACCTATCGCGCCGCGAATGGCGACTGGGTCGAGCCCGGCAATGTCCGCATCGAGGTCTCCGGCACCGACCGCCGCGGCTTCGACGTCGAGACCGGCGCCCCGATCGAGATCGGCCCGATCGAGAAGATGTCGAAGTCCAAGAAGAACGTCGTGGACCCCGACGACATCATCGCCTCCTACGGCGCCGACACGGCCCGCTGGTTCATGCTCTCCGACTCGCCGCCGGATCGCGACGTGATCTGGACTGACGAGGGCGTGCAAGGCGCCGCCCGCTTCGTCCAGCGCCTCTGGCGCCTGATCGGCGAAATCGCCGAGCGGACCCACGGCAAGGCCGGGAAACCGGCTCAGATCGGTGACGTGGCGCTGGCGCTGCGTAAGGCGAGCCATCGTGCGCTCGATGCCGTCGGCGCCGATATCGAGCGCCTCGCCTTCAACCGCTGCATCGCCCATATCTACACGCTGACCAACGCCATCGGCAAAGCGCTCGACGCTGCAGCCGAGAAGCCGGCGCTCGACGCCGATATGGCCTATGCGCTCCTTGAGGCTGCCACGATCATCACCCAGCTTGTCGCGCCGATGATGCCTCATCTGGCCGAGGAATGCTGGCACGCACTCGGCCAGCCCGGCCTCGTCGGCGAGGCATCCTGGCCCAACGCCGAGCCCGCCTTGCTGAAGGACGACAGCATCACCCTGCCCGTCCAGCTCAACGGCAAGAAGCGGGCGGAGGTGACTGTTCCAGCCGATGCCGATACCATGGCGGTGGAAGCTGCTGTTCATGCCAACGAGGCGGTTCAGCGGGCCCTGGAAGGCCGTTCCATCCGCAAGATCATCGTGGTTCCCGGGAGAATCGTGAATGTCGTCGTCTGAGACTGCGGCGCGAATCATCAAGCCGAGCCGCCGCGGCCTGGCTCTGGCCGCAGCGCTGGGCATGGCCGCGCTCGCCGGCGGCTGCTTCCAGCCGCTCTATTCGGAGTATACCGCGAGCACGGTCGGCGGCAGCGTCAAGGGCGCGCTGCGTAGTATCGAATTTGCCGAGCTCAAGGGCCTGATCGGGCATTATCTGCGTAACGAACTGGTCTTCGAGTTCGACGGCGGCAATGAGCCGGATGCGCAGAAAACGCTGAAATTCGACTCCGCCCTGGCCGAATCGGTCGAGGTCGTCACCGTCGATTACGCCAACGGCCGCGCTGATTCGGCTGTGCTCGTCGCCACCGCGACCTGGAAGGTGACGCGGATCGGCACGGGCGAGGTCGTCTCCTCCGGCACCAACTCCGTGCGCGAGCCCTATGAGCGTTCCTCGCAGCGCTTCGCCACGGTTCGCGCCGCCCGCGACGCCCAGATCCGTGCTGCCAAGAACCTCGCCGGGCTGATTCGCGGGCAGATCTCGGCCGATCTCACCTCCTGATCCGCCATGGTCGCGATCAAGGCGCATGAAGCCGACCGAACGCTTGCGCGCCTCGACCCCGCCTGGCGGTTGATCCTGTTCTACGGCCCGGATGCCGGCCTCGTTTCCGAGCGCGCCGGCAATCTCGCCCGCAAAAGCGTCGACGACCCCAACGACGCCTTCCAGCTCATCCGCATGGATGGCGACGCCGTCGCGGCCGACCCGCTGAAACTCGTCGACGAGGCCAACACAATCGGCCTGTTCGGTGGCCGCCGCGCCATCCGCGTCTCGCCGACGTCGAAACCGCTTCTTGCAGCCGTCGAGCCGCTGCTGGCCACGCCTTCGCAGGACGCGCTCGTCATCATCGAGGCCGGCGACCTGCAGCGCTCCAACCCCTTGCGCACTGCCTGCGAGAAGGCCAAAAGCGCGCTCGCAGTGCCCTGCTATGGCGACGCCGCCCGCGATTTGGGCTCGATCATCGACGAGATGATTCGCACCGCCGGCAAGACCATCGACCGCGGCAGCCGCGACCACCTCGCAGGCCTGCTCGGCGGTGACCGCCAGACGTCGCGGCGCGAGATCGAGAAGCTCCTGCTCTATGTCGGCAACGATCCCTCCGTCACGGAGGCCCATATCGACGCCATCGTCGGCGACACCGCCCAGCGCGAGCAGGCCATGCTGGTCGATGCCGTCTTCGCCGGGAAGCTGCCAGTGCTCGACCTGGCGCAGGCCAAGCTTTTCAGCGAGGGGCTCGATCCCGGCGTGATGCTCGGCGCCGTGCTGCGGCAGGCCCTGGCTCTGCTCAAGGCCCGGCAGAGCGTCGATGCCGGACGCGGCGTCAAGGATGTGGTCGGCACCATGCGGCTGCCCTATCCGCGCATCGCCACCACCGAGGCCGCGCTCAACGCCTGGACCAGCGCCAGATTGACCGAGGCTGTTGCCCTGCTCGGCAACGCGGTCCTTGCGACCCGCCAGAACAGCGAAACGGGCCGCGCGACCGCGACCCGTGCATTGTGGACACTCGCTCGCCTCGGCCGCAATGGCCGGGCCGATTGATCAGGCCTTCAGCCGGCGGCAGAGCGCGTCGAGCTGCTCCAGCGTCCTGTAGGCGATCTTGACCTCGCCCGCACCGCTGGGGCGATGGCTGATGACGACGGAAAGGCCGAGGGCCTCCTCCAGCGCCTTTTCCAGGGCGCGCGTGTCCGGATCCTTCTCGGGCTTCGGCTTTGCGGCGACGGCGCTCTTGGTCTCGCCGCGTGCTTCATCCTGAGCGATGCGCTCGATATCGCGGACGCTAAGCCCCTGTTCGACAATCCGTTTCGCCATCAGTTCCGGATCCGAAACAGATAGCAGCGCCCGGGCATGGCCGGCCGAGACGGTGCCTCCGCTGACCAAGGCGCGCACCGGCTCCGGCAGCTTCGACAGCCGCAGCGTATTGGCGACATGGCTGCGGCTCTTGCCGATGACCCGCGCCAAATCGTTCTGGGTATAACTGAATTCGGCGATCAGGCGCTCATAGCCCGCCGCCTCTTCCATCGGGTTGAGGTCGGAGCGCTGGACGTTCTCGACGATGGCGATCTCGAGCGCCTCACGATCATCGGCTTCGACCAGGATCACCGGCACATCGTGTAGCTCGGCCCGCTGCGCCGCCCGCCAACGCCGTTCTCCGGCGATGATCTCATAGGCATCGAGCATCCCCGGGATCGAACGCACGATGATCGGCTGCAGGATACCGCGCTCGCGGACCGAAGCCGTGAGATCGTCGAGCTCCTCTTCCGCGAAGTTGCGGCGTGGATTGCGCGCGCTCGGCCGCAGGAACTCGACCGGCACGCGGCGCTGGCCACGGGCCCGCTCGATCGCGCCGATTTCCTCGCCGACATCGCCGATCAGCGCCGCCAGACCGCGGCCAAGGCGGGAACGCCCCTGTTCTTCGGCCATCGCCATTCCTGTCAACCTCTGCGTTCTTGACTGTTAGGCCGCGGCGCGCAGGGTGCGCTCGCGCTTGATCACTTCCGAAGCCAGGCGCAGATAGGCCTGCGACCCCGAGCAGCGCAAATCATAGAGCAGCGCCGGCTTGCCATAGGACGGCGCCTCCGAAATCCTTACATTGCGCGGAATCACGGTCTCATAGACCTTATCGCCGAGGAAACTCCTCACATCGGCCATGACCTGTCCGGACAGGTTGTTGCGCGGATCGAACATCGTCAGCACCACGCCCTGGATGATCAGCCGCGGATTAAGCCCGGCCTTGACCTGCTCCACCGTCTTCAGGAGCTGACTGAGGCCTTCGAGCGCGAAGAACTCGCATTGCAGCGGCACCAGCACTGCATCCGCCGCCGTCATCGCATTGATCGTGATCAGGCTGAGCGAGGGCGGGCAATCGATCAGGACATAGGTCAAATCCTGGCAGCGCTGATCATAGACCAGCTCGTCGATCGCCTTCTTGAGGCGATGCGCGCGGTCCTTGGCCGAGGCGATCTCGAGCTCGACGCCGAGGAGGTCGAGCGTCGAGGGCGCCAGCGACAGCCCGGGCACCGCCGTCGGCTGCAAGGCCTGCCCGAGCCCGACATCGCCGCAGAGCACGTCATAGGTCGAGGATTTGCGGCTGCGCCGGTCGACGCCAAGACCCGTAGAGGCATTGCCCTGCGGGTCGAGGTCGACGATCAGCACCTTCTCRCCGATSGCSGCSAGCGCCGTGCCSAGATTGATSGCSGTCGTCGTCTTGCCGACGCCRCCCTTCTGGTTTGCGAGCGCGATCACGCGCGGACGGCGCTGCGGGATCACGGATATGACGTCTGTCATGGATCGGCTCGTCTCTCGGCCGAGCGAACCATCAGGATTCGCGCAGCGTCGTCGGTCACGGAAGAAACGGTTGTTGCTTGAATCTTCCAATATCTGGCCGAGTCGGTCAATTCCGTATCTAGATGTTGTCCCTTGGGAAAGAGTCCAAGCGCACCGGTTCTCAACAGCTCTTCGCACCAGCCGAGCAGTTGAACAAGCGGCGCGAGCGCGCGGGCCGTCACTACATCGACCTTGCCGGCGAAGCCGCCGACCGCATTCTCGATCCGCGCATTGTGAACCTTGACCCGTGCCCCGGTGACCCGCGCCGCATGACGCAGGAAGGCGCATTTGCGGGCATTGCTTTCGACGAGGTCGATCTGGCCGATGCCACGTTCGGCCAGGCAGATGCCGATGACGAGGCCCGGAAAGCCCCCGCCCGAGCCGAGATCGAGCCAATGCTCCCGCTCGGAGGCCAGATTGAAGAGCTGGAGCGAGTCGGCGATGTGCCGTGTCCAGACGTCCCCCAGAGTGGCCGAGGAGACCAGATTCTTGGCGGCCTGCCAGCGCTCCAGCTCCGCCACCAGCGCGGCGAGGCGTTCCTCTGTTTCACGTGAAACAGGCGTCAAGCGCAAAGCGCGCTGCCTGTCGCTCTTATCAACAGTCACGATACGCCTGTGGATAAATTCGCCGCGCGGCTTTTGCGGGCATGCGCCGCCAGCAAGGTCAGGGCCGCCGGCGTCATGCCCTCGATTTTTCCGGCCTGTGCCAGATCGGCGGGCCGTACCGCAGCGAGCTTCGCCTTGAGCTCGTTCGACAGGCCCGAAATCGTATCGAGATCGAGATCCGTCGGGACTTTCAGTGCCTGGTCGCGGCGATAGGCCTGGATCTCCGCCGCCTGCCGATCGAGATAGACCGCATAGACGGCATCGGCCGTCACGCGGTCGGTCACGGACGCGGAATGGGCCTGAAGCTGCGGCCAGATCGCGGCCAGCTGCTCGAAGGTAACGTCCGGATAGGACAGGATCTGATAGGCGCTGCGCCGCAAGCCGTCGCGGTTGAGCTGTATCCCCCCGATCTGCGCCTGCTGCGGCGTGAGCTGCAGCCCCTGAAGTTCAGAACGCAGAGCTTCGATCGCGCCGTTGCGTGCCTCGAAAGCCGCCAGCCTGGCCGAACCGACGATGCCGAGCTCCGTCCCGAGCATCGTCAAGCGCTCATCCGCATTGTCTACCCGCAGCGACAGGCGGAATTCCGCGCGCGAGGTGAACATTCGATACGGTTCCGTAACGCCATGCGTCACCAGATCATCCACCAGAACGCCGATATAGGATTGCGCCCGGTCGAAGACTGCCGGCTCCCGCCCGCTCGCGCGGCGTGCCGCATTCAGGCCGGCCAGCAATCCCTGGGCCCCGGCCTCCTCATACCCCGTCGTACCGTTGATCTGCCCGGCCAGGAAGAGTCCGCCAATGGCGCGTGTCTCCAGGGTGTTGTTCAATGCGCGCGGATCGATGAAGTCGTACTCGATCGCGTAGCCCGGCCGCAGCATCGCTGCTCGTTCCAGACCCGGAATGGTCTTGAGCAGGTCGCGCTGAACATCCTCCGGCAACGAGGTCGAGATACCGTTGGGATAGACGGTGTCGTCGTCGAGACCTTCCGGCTCGAGAAAGATCTGATGGCCGTCGCGGTCGCCGAAGCGGCCGACCTTGTCCTCGATCGAGGGACAATAGCGCGGACCGCGCCCCTCGATTTGCCCCGAGAACATCGGCGCGCGATGGAGATTGGCGCGGATCAGGTCGTGACCGGCCATGGTCGTGCGGGTGATGCCGCATGAAATCTGCGGATTGGTGATCTTCTCGGTCAGCGCCGAGAACGGCTCGGGCAATTCGTCGCCGGGCTGCATCTCCAGCGCCGCCCAGTCGATCGTGCGGCCATCGAGGCGGGGAGGGGTGCCGGTCTTGAGCCGGCCCAGCGGAAAGCCATGGCGCTCCAGCGTCGCGGAGAGGCCGAGTGACGGCGCCTCCCCGACGCGCCCCGCCGGAATCTTGGTTTCCCCGATATGAATTAGTCCGCGCAAAAACGTCCCGGTCGTCAGCACGACCGTTCCGGCTGCGAATCGACGTCCATCGGCGAGCAGAACCGCGGCGACTCGATCGCCCTGGACCTCGATATCGAACGCGTCACCGGCGATGACATCGAGATTCGGCTGCTCCGCCAGCAGATCCTGCACCGCCAATCGGTAGAGCTTGCGGTCGGCCTGAGCCCGGGGACCGCGTACCGCCGGCCCCTTGCGGCGGTTGAGCATGCGGAACTGGATACCGCCGCGATCGGCAGCGCGCCCCATGATGCCGTCGAGCGCGTCGATCTCGCGCACGAGATGCCCTTTGCCGAGCCCGCCGATCGCCGGGTTGCAGGACATCACGCCGATCGTTTCGGGCTTGTGCGTCACCAGCGCGGTCCGCGCGCCGAACCGCGCCGCGGCCGCAGCGGCTTCCGTCCCGGCATGGCCGCCGCCGACGACGATGACATCGTAGGTTTGCGCGAGGGATGACATGGGTTTTCGCTAGCGAAGCAAAGGGTACCGGTCAATCGCCGATTGTACCACCGGACCCAGGACGGCCCTCACTTGCCGATGCAGAACCCGGCAAAGAGATGATCCAGCACATCCTCGACGCCAATGCGTCCCACCAGCCGCTCCAGCGCCATCACCGCAAGGCGGATATCCTCGGCCAGCAATTCGCTCGGTGCACCCACGGATTTGGTCGCGCGCTCCAGCGCGGCGATGGCGTCGGCGACTGCGATGCGGTGGCGCTCCCGCGTCAACAGCGCGGGCTCGCCTTGCCCGAGCCCGCGCAGATACTCCCCGATGGCCGCAAGAAGCTCCGGCAGCCCTTCGCCATTCTTCACCGAAATGGCGCGCTCTCCAGGCAGAACGGGTCCGCCAAGATCGGCCTTCGTCGCGACAGGGATCTGCGGAACCTCTTCCGCCGTCCGGTACGGCTCCGAATCGATCCCGCGCAGGCTGAGGACGAGGTCGGCACGCTCCACCAGTGCGCGAGCGCGCCTGACGCCCTCCACCTCGATCGGATCAACGCTCTCGCGCAAGCCGGCCGTGTCGATCAGGATGACCGGCAAGCCATCGAGATCGAGCCTGACCTCCAGTGCATCCCGCGTCGTCCCGGCGACGGGCGAGACGATGGCCACATCGCGGCGCGCCATCGCATTCAGCAGGCTCGACTTGCCGGCATTGGGCGGGCCGGCCAGGACGACGACGAAGCCTTCCCGTACGCGCTCGCCCATGGCGAAACTGCCGAGCGCCCCGCGCAGCGATCCCAGGACGCTAGCTGCGATCCGCATGGCCTCGTCATGCAGGGGCCCCTCGACATCGCCTTCATCGGAGAAGTCGATCTCGGCGGCTAGGAGCGTCATGGCTTCCAGCAGTTGCGTGCGCCATTGCCCCGCTAGGACGCCGAGCGCGCCGTCCATCTGGCGCAAGGCCTGCCGCCGCTGCCATTCCGTTTCCGAATCGATCAGATCGGCGAGACCCTCCACCGCCGCCAGATCGAGCTTGCCGGCCTCGAAGGCGCGACGGGTGAATTCGCCGGCTTCCGCCAGCCGCAAACCCGGTAGTGCCGTGAGATGTCGCAGTAGTGCCGCAAGCACCGCACGCGAGCCATGTATATGAAATTCAACGATATCTTCGCCGGTAAAGCTGGTAGGGCCAGGGAAGAACAGAACGAGTCCTCGGTCGATCAGCTGGCCCTCGGCATCGCGGAGCACCCGCAAGGTCGCCAGCCTTGGCGGAGGTATGATCCCTGCCGTCGTTTCGAGAGCGAATCGAACACGTGGCCCCGATACGCGCAGCACGGCGACACCAGCCCGACCGGGTGCCGAGGACAGCGCGACAATGGTAGATTGCGGGTCGTGACCGCTCATGGTGCCCACCCCGCGCCAGGAAGGACTGCCGCATGAACCGCCTCTCCGGCGCTGCCAGCCCCTATCTGCTCCAGCATCGCGACAACCCCGTCGAGTGGTGGGAATGGAGCCCGGAGGCCTTCGCCGAAGCCCGGCGCAGCAACCGCCCGGTGCTGCTCTCGATCGGCTATGCCGCCTGCCATTGGTGCCATGTCATGGCGCATGAGAGCTTCGAGAATGCGGCGACCGCCGCCGTCATGAACGAGCTTTTCGTGAACATCAAGGTCGATCGCGAGGAGCGCCCGGACATCGACCATGTCTACATGAGCGCGCTGCACAGCCTCGGCGAGCAGGGCGGCTGGCCCCTGACCATGTTCCTGACGCCGGATGGCGACGCCTTCTGGGGTGGCACCTATTTCCCGCCGGAGCCCCGCCACGGCCGGCCATCCTTCACGGCCGTGCTGCGACAGCTTTCCGCGATCTTCCAGCGCGAGCCGGAGCGAATCGCGAGCAATGCCGCGGCGATCCGTGAAGCGTTGCAGCGGGCCGAAACCGTGACGCTCGCCGCTATCGGGGAGCCGGATCTCGACCATCTCGCCGCGCAGATCGCGAGCGCCTTCGACCCGATCGATGGCGGCCTCAAGGGTGCGCCGAAATTCCCGAATGCCGGACTGGTCGAATTGCTCTGGCGCGCGGGAACCCGGCAGCCGGCTTCCGAAGCCGCCTTGCAGGCAAGCGTTCTGACGCTGGATCGGATGGCCCGCGGCGGCATTCACGATCATCTCGGCGGCGGCTTCGCCCGCTATGCCGTCGATGGGCGCTGGCTCGTACCGCATTTCGAGAAGATGCTCTACGACAACGCGCAGCTCCTGCCGCTCTACGCCCTCGAGGCGAAGCGCAGCGGAAGCGGGCTCGCGAGGGACGCGGCGGCGGGAATCGTCACCTGGCTCGAGCGCGAGATGCTTCTGCCGGAAGGCGCCTTCGCGGCCAGCCTCGATGCCGATTCCGAAGGTGTCGAAGGCAAGTTCTATGTCTGGTCCCTGGCCGAGATCACCGCGCTTCTCGGGCCGGACGATGCCGCGTTGTTCGCCCGGCATTACGACGTCACCGCCCATGGCAATTGGGAGGAAACCAACATCCTCAACCGGCTCGATACGCCGGACCCGGATGCCGAAACCGCGCTACGCCTCACCGCAATGAAGGAGCGGCTGCTCGCGGAGCGGGCTCTGCGCATACCGCCGGCGCGGGACGACAAGATCCTCGCCGATTGGAACGGGTTGATGATCGCCGCGCTCGCCCGCGCTTCCGGCTTGCTGGATCAGCCGCATTGGCTCGACCTCGCCAGAAGCGCTTACCGTTTCGTGGCCGAATCGATGGCGGATGGCAATGGCCTCGCCCATTCCTATCGCCTCGGCCGGCTGATCAGGCCCGGCTTCGCCCTGGATCACGCCGCCATGATCGATGCGGCCCTGGCCTTGCACGATTTGACGCTGGAGCAGCACTACCTCGAAGACGCGCGGCGCTGGTCGCGGCATCTCGATCGGCACTACCGGGATGCAGACACGGGCCTCCTCGGGATGACTCGGCCTGAATCCGGAGAGCTGCCAGTCCTACCGAGGCCGACTCACGACGACGCGGTACCCAATGCGCTCGGTGTCCATGCCGCCAATCTCGTGCGGCTCGCGGCCAAGACCGGCGCTCTGGCGGACAGGGAGCAAGCCCAGGCCTTGATGAAAGCCGCCTTGCAGGCGGCCGCGCGCGCACCGATGGCCCATGGCTCGGTCCTGAACGCCTACGATCTTGCTCGCAACGGCGTCGAGATCGTTCTGGCCGGGCCCCAGCGCGCGGCCTTCCACGCGGCAGCACGCAGCCTGCCCTATACGACGACGATCCTGATCGACTGCCCGGATGACGAGGCCTTGCCGCCGGATCATCCTGCTTCCGCCATGCTGCGACAGGCCGGGCGCGGCGCGGCCTTCATCTGTTTCGAGGGTCGCTGCCTGCCACCCGTCACGGATCCGAATCGATTGGCCGAGGCCATCGCCGACGGCCGATAGCGCTTGCAGGTTTAAGGACAGCCAAACGAAAACGCCGCCACTCCTGGCAGAGCGGCGGCGTCGGATCGAACGGGCCTGATTGGCTGGAACCAGCCGGTCAGGTGTTCAT
>NZ_JBFRDQ010000147.1:0-10440 GCF_052113865.1 Allobosea sp. TAB14
AACAGACGGTTTCGGCTTCAAGTCACCGGCGATATTTTCGAACGTGATCGATGAACGCACGTAGCGGGCCAGCACCAGTCGGCGGCCAAGATAATAGAGAAACGGGCAGAGAATCTCAGCCACCACTCGAGAAGAACAGAGACCAATGCGCCGTCATCCAGATGCGGTCGCAATCCTCGAAGATCGTCAGGATGCCCCGACCAGCGATCGCCACGTCGATGGGTAGATCGACTGCCCTCCCCGGCTGGATGACCAGAGCAGCCGGCGATACTCATTGCGAAACCGTTTTGCTCCGATGCGTAGTGGCGAAGCTCGAATACCGCCGCCTTGTCGGCCTCTTCACGCCCTTGTAGAAGGTGTGACGCAGCTTGCCGTCATCGGTCCAGCCACAGAACTGGATCTCGGCGAGGCGCAGTAATGGCCGTTCAAATAAATCAGGTCGAAGGCATAATGAGTGCCTCCGAGGCCAACCGTTTGCCGCGATAGCCATCCCGTTTCACCTCGAAGGCCCAATCCGGACCGGCCGGCGCCTTGTCCTTCAGCGCGGGCATCGGATCCGGATAACAGATCGCGTTCGGATTTCCGGCGCCGGGTGACCGGTCCYTYCCTGTATCGACACCCYGGGCCGGCCCSTAAAATCCGACGCGTCCTCATGAACGCAACTCCGCAACGAACCGACTCGCAAACGAGTCGGTAGCCGAATCGTTCCGGGCGGAACTCCCTGGGCGCAGATCGGTTTGAAGACATCGGCAGGAACCGGAGCGCCAACGATGGTTTCGAGACAACCCAAGGAGCCGGAGCTACAAACGCCGTTTCGACATCGCGAGCTTTACAGGGAGCGATGTCGTGACGACGACGGCAACATCTACACGGTCATAGTCTGGCARGGCTACCCTGGCCTYGRGACCACATTCTACTCGCTGGACGATGGCACGCCGGTGCAYTWCGARGACGATTGCATCTTCACTATCGTTCCMACCGGCGAACAGCTAACCCGCAGCGAAGACTGACGGCGATTTCAATAATGCGTGCCGACCCAAGACGTGGCCGACGGAGGRACGAACGCGCAGATCCGCGATTCAGCAGAGTGTGAGCTGAGGGGATCGCGGATGCGACCGACCTGAGGAGGTTATCGGCATGCTGCAGCTTGTCGCCGAGAGGATACCAAGCCCCTCTGGGGAACGGTGATGCGCTCCCACCGGCGTCCTCCGCTTGAATTTTGGATTTGGCTCGCCGTCATCGGCATCATCGCGATTTCGGTCGTACTTGTCTGGACGTTGCCGGAAACGATCCAGCCAATGTACCGCAATACTTCTCTTGATTCTTATTGACACCCGATGCTTCGCGGCGCGTAGTGGCCGCTAAAATCGACTTCCCCCGCTAAACGGGCGGTTAGCATCCTCGGTTTCCGCGTCGTATACGGACGATCGGCCATCAAATGAAACCAACAGTTGAAGCGTACACGGTCGCATTGCCGTGGTACGAGCGCGACGATTTTGCGCAACTTTTAGCGCTGGCGCAGGACCGCGAAGAGATGCCAGGTGACTACGATACTTGGCATCGGAATGCCACCAAAGTCATCAACGCTTGGCTCGCGAGGGGACGGGTACTCCAAATTGTCACCATCCGGCCATCCGAATTTATCGCTTGGGTCGAGAGCCGGGGGCTCCCCAACACMGCAGCAACGCGGCTGCAGTACGTGCTGGAGCGCGCGGCTTGTGGCGACACTATAGATACCTCTGGGCGGTCATGATGGCCGCCTCGCGCCAGTGTGCCGTTCATCCCATCGGGAGCGCTGCCGAGTTTCGGCGTACCCTTGAACGAATTCGCGCTCTGGAAGGGACCTCGTCGGATTCAGATGCGACTGCTCGCGAGAGGGAGGCTCTTCAAAGATCCCTCGTCGAGTATCTCCAGCGACGAGCGAAGCAGCGATCTCATCAATAGTGGTTGGTCAACTGCTGCGGTGTCTGYCGTGCTGCTTTTTCATGGACTGGCCGCGTTTCGCGGTCCGAGCGGAAGCTCATCAACGCTGCGACGACTCGCCCAAAATAAAAGGCCCGGCACCGAGCGATTAGGCCGGGAAGAACGCGAGCCGTGATGCGCAGCGGCGGCGTGCCTGCCGCGTGGCTGAGCTGAGGCTGCGTCTTCTCCGGATCAGTCCCACCTTTTGGACGCGAGCCAGGCAAGCACCGCTACGGCTATCATACCGGCTGCGATCAAGAATGGATTTTCCATGTCGTCCATCTACCGCAGGGGTCCTGCCGCGGTGTTAATTCTGGACCACCGGGTTCGTGGCAACACCTCCCACGAAGTTGACGTGCCTATCCGAATAAGCGGTAGCGAGGGCAACGAGCTCTTCCCCACCGGAGAGCACGAGCCTGAAGCTATTACCGAAGCTTCCCGGATCGACCGAACGGATATTTCCGATAAGCGTGCCCTGACACACCGGGCCGGGCTCGTTCTGGGCGAAGCAATAACCAATAGAGAGGTCCGTGCCGTCTCGCAGGATTAACCTGCCATGGCCGGATTTCATGATGATCTCGATTTTGATTGCCGGCCGAACCGCACTCGGGCGGTGTTCTAGCGCGCAAAGGCAGCGCTGAGATCATAGGGCGCTTCTATCACGCCGATAGCAAGGCTTCTTGCGCGCCCGCGGCTCGCGAACAGCCGTTTCCAGAAACGATGAGGAGRCAACTGAAAAACCGCTCCCTGCCCGCTGGCCCAAGGCAAATCACGCTCAAGTACGGTTCGGCTGCCCATGATAACCGCGAAACGAAAATGGCCCGGCTTCCTTTCGGAGTGCCGGGCCTGATGACCGTCGTCGCGCGCAGGCGAACGGTCGCTACTGAAATCGGTAATCTACCAGCCGATCGGTCGCCGGTACATCCGCGGCTATCTGATCGGCAGTAGGCCGGTAGAAGAGGGAGTTAACACTCGCGTGCCGACACCCTCAGCGCACGCTCGGCATCGGGGAGCAGAGCGCAGATCTTGGACTTGCTACCCCGTGAACGGTTCCCACGACGGAAAGTGGCTAAGCCTATTTCTTCCAACGACCTTCATACTTGAACTCAGGCGCCGCCTTAAGTGCGTCCTTCGTGGTCTCCATCGTGGCCGACCACTTCTTGTCGTTCTCGGAATAGTTCACCTTCACGGCGGCCGGCGAGACKATCACGTAGTGCTCTCCCATGCCGAGGAAGCCGCCGGCGGAAACGATGTAGCCGGCGATCTGACCGTTCGACATGACGATGTCCTTGATCTCGCCGATCTTCTCCTTGGCGGAGTTCTGGACATTGAGGTCGATCAGGTTGCTGCTCAGAACGTCAGTGGGCCGAGCTTTTACATAAACTTCGCGCGTGGACGTCGTCGCGGACTGAGACATGGCGGAAGAGGAAATCGCAGCAGCGGCCGCAAGGGCGACGATGAAAGTACGCATTTTCTTCCTCCGGAGACTGGCTCCCCAGCCGGAGCAATAACCACTTCCCGTTTTAGTTGTTCCGTTACGACAAGTCGAAATTTGAGTGCTACGGCCCACCCTCATCGCCCGTCCCGATCACCCCGCAAGAGGGCCGCAAGCTGGGCGGGGAACACGCGGGCGCAGAGTGGGAACATGCCTAAGAAGCAGGCGTTCTTCCGCGTGGCTCCTTCAAATCCGAAGTCCACAAACACAGGAGCTAACCATGCCTAAAGAAGCTCATACCAAGGCCGCCGAGCACCACCAGAATGCTGCAAAGTCGCATACCGCTGCGGCTGAGAGCCATGGCAAGGGTGACCATGCAAAGGGACACGAGCACTCTGCCCAAGCCCTCAAGCACTCGACAACTGCTCATGGCCAGTCCGAAGCCGCTCATGCCAAGAGCGGTTCGGCCCTTAAGAAGTGATGGCTGAACCAAGACTTTGCCGCACGGTATCTTACCAGACACCGTTGCACTAAACCGCGATGCGCCCGACCGCCGTGGCCGGGCGTTTTCTTTTCGACCGCGCCGGTTTTTTTCTTGGCGCGTTAGTTGAGGCGCCGCGGCTGGTCGTGTGATCCTGCATAGCTCGCAGCGGCCCGGCGCAGCAGATCAAGCCGTGGCTGCATGAGTTGCCCAACCCGCCATGCGACTATCGAAGAAATCATCATCCCGGCGAAAACGCCGAGGACAAGGGCGAGGTATGTCAAAAGTAGGCTCCGGCATAGGCACAAGCAACCCAAGGGACCGCGGTGGCGGAGGCATAGTTTCTGGCTGATGGGAGAGCCAAATCGAAAAAGGCCCCGCCGGCCGAAGCCAGCGGGGCCGTTGATCGATAACTGGCGTCAGGGGTCGACGTGCTCYGGCATCGCCTTCARCTCGTCCTTGGTCCAGTTCGTSACCGCGTGCACRTTTCCRTCTTCRTCACGCATGAATTCGAKCTGGTTGACCGGCACGGCGACCGGCTTGGCTCCGATCCCGAGGAAGCCGCCAACATCGATAACGGCCTGCGCCATCGGTCCGGAACCGTGGAGATGCGAAACCGAGCCGATTTTCTCGTCGCCCGGGCCATAGATGGTGGCGCCATCGAGCATGTCAGGCGTCAGGTCGGTCCCAGTAAGGCGGATATGCTGAGAATGATCCATTGTTCCCTCCGAGGGTTGTTGAACCAACGGGCGGAAAGCGATCGCGTTCCTCGCAGCGCCGGCTCAAAACAAAAAGGACCGCCCCTCCCAAACGAACGACGAGAAGTTAGGAAGGAGAAGGGGGGCCGCCCATTATGAGGGCGTGGCGACGGCCGAGGATTAGCTCGGCGATGGCGGGACGCCGCGGCGAGCTCGAGCCAGATTGTCCAGAGCCCATTTGGCATGCGGCAACTGATCGGCCCCGGATGGTCRCTGCATTGATCCGCAGRCGAGATCCCGACCGAAGCTACCGGCTCTGACGAAATCATCGTCGACCTCCTGGGCTCTCCGAAAAGAAAAAGACCCACCGGATATCTGGCGAGACCATACGTTCAAGSAGCTTTACGATAGATGTACTCGGTAGCTAGCTTCGTGAATTGCTCTTCTGTCGCAGCTCCCGCCGAGGTGGCTTCAGAAGTGATGCGCCGCCATTGCGACCGAGTTGCTTCGCCCATGCCACTAAGGTGCTGTAACGCATGATCTCGTAACGATCGACCGCCTGAGCTCAGATTGTTTAAACACTCCTTCTCGTTTTCGGCCAGCCGCTAACCTGACGATCAAAAAGCTCTTCCATCCCAGCGCGAAGGCAGAACGTCAGATCAAGGGGCGATTGACCCCGCGCCGACAGCGCGGGGTCGGAAGGCCTTATTCGATGACCTGGATGACCTTGCGTGTCCTCGGCTCGACGATCACCGTCCGATCATTGACAACGGTGTAGCGATAGCCCTTCGCGCCGAACTCGGCCGGGACTTCACGATAGGTCACGCCCGTCTCMGGGAGGACCGCGCCGACACGCACGTCCTCTTGGTAAGTATATGACGGAACTTCGTGAGCCCTGACATAGGTCTTGAAGCGTGGCGTGGCGTCGCCCGCAATACCACCGACGACGGCGCCGCCGACGCCGCCCACGACCGCCCCAACAGGCCCGCCAACGATCGCGCCGCCGACSGCGCCGGTCGCCGCACCAGCGGCAGCGCCCCCACGCGCGCCTTCGGGATTCTGGGCGAACGCCAGCACCGGAACCATCGCGACCACGGCAGCGAGAATGATCTTCTTCATCAGTCCATCTCCTGGTTATCCCCCAGATGGAGGCCTCAACTTAGAAGTCTTATAAACGGTTCCCTGAAGCATCCGCGTAACGACCTCGCGGAAGCCCCAGCGCGTCGGATCGGCTCTTGGCTCCGGAAAGAAAGAGTCAGTAGGTTTCGCAGCAGCAGAGTTTCAGGAATGCATGCGGGCCCGGKGCCGGCCTGCGCCTCGACCACGTGCTCCTCAGTATAGATCTGGCGGAGCGGCTGAYRGCGGGCGAGGTTGCGCCCAGTCCGCGGCTGCAACGAGGCTGGTGATCACGCCCCCACCTGCATATGCCTCGCCGGAACCATGACGAAGAAGYAGAAGGCCCGCTGCGCTCTATCGGCGTCGCGATCTCGTTTCGGCGTCTATCCCACCTGCCTCGGACCCCTCCCAGCCAAAAACGCTTCGCCCGCCATAAGCRGGCGAACGGCGTCGTTCTTCGGCGACATATTCGCCGARCGTSGGGCCTGTCGCGCTCCGCTCCAGCCGGCGGCTCTCGCTGTCCAGCCGCGCGATCGCGGCAAGACGGTCATCCTGACCGAGCTTCGCYTGATTGACGGCCGAGCGCAGGACGGCGATCGTCTGATCATAGACTTTGATCGGCACAGCGAARGGCTGCCGGTCCTTGCCGCCATGGGCGAGCGAAAAACGCGCCGGATCGCTGAAACGGCAGGGCGCACCGTGCAGCACTTCGGCGACCATCGCCAGGGAACGTACCGTGCGGGCGCCGATCCCGGGCACGAGCAGGAGCTCGGAAAAATCGGCCGGGCCGCGGTCGGCCGCAGCGGCCAAAGCGCCATGGAGGCGTCGCACCATCACGTCTTGGGGCCTSACATCGTGATGCGCCGGCATCACGAGATGCGGGAGGGTCAATTGCGGAGCGCTCCGATCAGTGCTGGGGTGAGCCGGCTGCAACGCCGCCAATTCCCGAACGATCCCGTCGGGCCCCTGCTCGCGCASCAGCGCGACCTGGGCCTCGCGCGCGTGATCTGCGCATGCATCGGTGAGGTTGATGATATTGCCTGCACTTCGCCCTTCGATCGCAGCGTGGGGCGCCTCGACAAAGCTGCCGAGCTCCTCGGAATGCCAGTGATAGCGCCGCGCCAAGCCGCTATCCCCGTTCATGCCCTGCTGCACGACCGTCCAGTGGCCGTCATCGGTTACGAAGAAGCCGTGCAGATAAAGGTCGAAGCCATCCTGCACTGCCGCGCTGTCGACCTTGGCGACGAGCCGGCTTGCCTGAGCCAGCGCCGTTCCGTCGAAGCCGACCTTGGTGCCGATCTGTTCGAGCTCCGCAGGTGTGCGGCGGGATTGGTTGCCCCGTCCGCCGCAGACATGAAGCCCCAGCTCGCCGGCAAGAGGCGTCAGGCCGCGTTTCAACGCCCCGATGACGCTGGTCGTGATTCCGGAAGAATGCCAGTCCATACCCATGATCGCGCCGAAGGATTGGAACCAGAAAGGGTGTGCTAGGCGCC
The DNA here is from genome assembly GCF_052113865.1 of Allobosea sp. TAB14. Classification (NCBI taxonomy): domain Bacteria; kingdom Pseudomonadati; phylum Pseudomonadota; class Alphaproteobacteria; order Hyphomicrobiales; family Alloboseaceae; genus Allobosea; species Allobosea sp. TAB14. Next base: position 7,186 of record NZ_JBFRDQ010000147.1, read on the forward strand.
GTAGCAGCTCGTCCCTGCCATAGTGCTGGATGATCGCTTCGCAAATGACGCTGCCCAACCTRGCCATGCGTTCGCCGAGCCAGAGCGGAACCCGTCCGTAATGCAAAGGGAGATCGGCGCTGCCTGATCGACGTGTCATGAGRCCCGSGAACGAAAAAGGAACAAGCCTTATAATCTCGCCCGAGATCTTGTGCCAGCCCRGRCGTCCATCGACCGACCAAACATCTCAAGTCGGGATTTGAAGCARCATTGCAAGGCGACCTCCGGCTCTCGTGCAAATCTCCGTTGCCGACGGAACAGCAGAGCCTCTGGAGCGTCCTGATTCTGGGATCCTRGAGGTCTRACAGCATTCCAACCGGAGACGKCGAGCATGGCCAAYGGCAATCGTGATGCACTCAACGACCAGATCGCTCTCCTGCGCCGRCAASTCTCGGATCTGACCGAGYTGGCGGCAGCCGCCTCAGGCTCGGCTCAGGAAGAAAATTTGCARGAGCAGATCAACGCGAAASARGAACGCTTGAAYGAACTTCTGAAGGAGCGYGGCGACGCGACCTAGACGTCAAACCAGTTGGGCGCCACGATCGATATCGTGTGGCGCGATCACGCAGTTTCATCCAGACCGGCGCACCTAGACTGTCGTGCCGGGTCGAGCGGTGTGTATCGGTGTGGCCCGTTTTCCAGGACTGAGACACCGCCGCACGATCCTGCGCTATGGCATTCTTCGAGCCGGTCCTGGCCATCATTTGAGAGCCGTCTTGTTGTCGGCGGGTTCGCGACTCGCGACGCATCGGAGTCCTCTACCCCGTCGTACTCGCGATGGCGGGCCACTCCCGGATCAGGTTCGGCGGCTCGACTTGGTTTGGGCCGACACGCGATCTCCAGCCGCTCGCTCGGCGCGCCCGGGCCGATGCAGCATCGGGGACAGCGGTTAGCTGAAGCTCCTTCCGCTATATTTGCGAGCGCGTTAGAGTTGCAAGCCAGTCAGAGAACTTTTCATTCGCAGTTCGACGTTGCCAGTCGGCCAGGGTGTAGGGTCTGGCGGCTGCGAGATCCTTGTTGAAGATTTCGACCTGGGATGCAGCGACCCCTCTGTCAAAGAAATTGATATTGGCTTCGTCGTTGAGGCGAAGCGCRCGATCATCGATGTTCGTCGATCCGATCGACGTCCAGATATCGTCCACGATCACGAGCTTGCAGTGATAGAAGGTCGGTTGATATTCGCTGATTTTAACTCCCGCTTCCAAAAGCTCCCCCCAAAAGTGCCGYGACGCCTTCCTGACGATCCGAGCGTCGGTCTGATTGCCCGGRATCAGGATTTCGACCTGCACTCCGCGGTGGCGAGCTTCCAGAAGCTGGGCCSTCGTCATCTCGTCGGGCACGAAATAAGGGGTGGCTATACGTATACTTCGCTCTGCAGATGCCAGCGCCGTCATCAACATTAGGTGCATCACGTTGCGCTGATGCGGTGAACTTAYCACAATCTGCGCTGCGTTTCCGCCCTGTTGTGGAATCTCTGGAAAGTAGCGATCCCCCAATAGCAACTCGCCTGTGGCTTCGATCCAATGTTCGGCAAACGCCGCCTGCAACTCGGCCGCAGCGGGCCCTTCGATCCGATAGTGATTGTCTCGCCACTCGCTTGGCGAGCGAGCATCCCCGTTCCATTCGTCCCCGATTCCGACCCCTCCRGTGAAACCWAGMCGRCCATCCGYRATCAGAAGTTTGCGATGAGTGCGGTTGTTGAGACGATCGACCGTGTACCAACTGACGGGCCGGAAGCGGACGACTTGCACGCCKGCTTCATGCATCCGCGTGATCAGCGCCTGATCCATGGGAATGCTTCCGACCCARTCGAGSAGGACCTTMACGCTCAASCCCTCGCGGGCCTTGGCCGACAGAGCRTCGGCAAACTCATTTGCRATGTTGCCGCGCCAATAAATGTACGTTTCAAAGCTGATCGTTTSCCGCGCCTCGCGGATGGCCCGCAGCATCGACGGAAAAATCTGATTGCCGTTGACGAGCGTGTCCACGGAATTTCCGGGAATATAGTTCGATCCGAAAAGYGCTCCCATGGAGGTCTTGAGCTGGCGATCSTCTGAAGCGARGCTGTGYGCCAGCGGCTGACGCAGTTCCTGCGGGKCGGGCAMCAGGTTCCCGATAAGGACGCTCCCCGCCACGCCAAGTGCRGCAGATGCGACGCCAATGACCATCAGACGGAGTCGGGAGTTCATTTGGCCCGCGAGTTAGAAGAATTGCCGCTGGAACGAGCGCAGGCTCGCGCTCACGTGGACGCAACGCGCGAATTCGGCCGCGAGTTTCATCGCTAGCGGCCCTACCGGCCCGACACTCACCGACCGTCTGCCATTCCCAAGCCTGAGGTGAAGTCGCGCGCAAGAGCGATGAATTCTCTGAACGCAGCAGAAGGGTTCTTTCGGCCAGGGTAATAGAGACAAAGTGGCGCCACGGGCTTCATCCAGTCCTCTAAGACCTGGACAAGACGACCGTCTTGGATGTCTCCGCGCACATCCGACTCCATAAAAAAGCCCAGGCCGATGCCGGTGAGGACAGTAATCCGCGAAAGGCTAGCCTCGTCTAGTGTGATGGGCCCCTTGACGTCGATTTGAACAGGCTGGTCGTCCTTCTCAAAATGCCATCGATAGATCTCGCCGTCGGGCAACCTGATACGGATACAGGCATGGTTGAGCAGGTCGAGGGGCACGCGGGGTTTGCCGTGTTTCGCAATGTATGTCGGCGAGGCGACCACGACATGTGACTTGGACGGTCCGATCGGGATGGCGATCATGTCGCTTGGGACAAAATCCGCGCTTCTCACACCAAGATCGAAGCCGCCTGCGACCACATCGACCAAGCGCCCCTCAGTGACCAGGTCGATATGGACCTGCGGGTAGCGTCGCAGATACTCCAGAATGACAGGTGCGAGAATCTCGCGCGCGGCGGTGGGAAAGGCGTTTATCCGGATCGTACCCGAAGGGGTTTCCTGCTGCGACTTGGCGCTATCCATGGCGCTGTGAATGTCGACAAGGGCAGGACCGACCTGCTCGACGAAATTCCGTCCTGCATCTGTGAGCGAAACGCTGCGGGTTGTTCGGTTGAACAGCCTAACCCCGAGCTGCCGCTCGAACTTCGCAATGATGTTGCTCAGCGCAGTGGTGGAAACCTGCAGTTCGACCGCTGCCGCGCGGAACGACTTCCGGCGCGCGATGGCCATGACGGCGTCCAGCTCAATGACGGTGTGTC
>NZ_JBFRDQ010000148.1:0-10354 GCF_052113865.1 Allobosea sp. TAB14
CGCGGCCGATCGCGTCGCGCAGCACATACTCGAATTTCGGCCCGTAGAAGGCACCCTCGCCCGGATTGATCTCGGTCTTGATCCGGTTGCCGGACTGCTCCGCGATCCGTTCGAGCACCTTGCCCATCACCTCTTCGGCATGGTCCCAGACCGCGTCGGAGCCGACGCGTTTCTCGGGCCGCGTCGAGAGCTTGATGACGAGATCGTCGGTAAAGCCGAAATCCTCATAGACCGAGAGGATCAGGTCGTTGATCTTCAGGCATTCGGCGGCGAGCTGGTCCTCCGTGCAGAAGATATGCGCATCGTCCTGCGTGAAGCCGCGCACGCGCATCAGCCCGTGCAACGCGCCCGACGGCTCGTAGCGATGCACCGCCCCGAACTCGGCCAGCCGGATCGGCAGGTCGCGATAGCTCTTCAGCCCATGCTTGAAGATCTGGACATGGCCGGGGCAGTTCATCGGCTTCAGCGCGAAGACCTTGTGGTCGCGCTCCTTGTCCTCCGGATTCTCGAAGGCCGAGGCAGACTTCACCGCGAACATGTTGTCCTGGTACCAGCCCCAATGGCCCGAGGTCTCCCAGAGCGACTTGTCGAGGATCTGCGGCGCATTCACCTCTTCATAGTCGGCGGCGAGGCGCCGGCGCATATAGGCGATGATCTCCTGGAACATCCGCCAGCCCTTGGAGTGCCAGAACACGACGCCCGGCCCCTCCTCCTGGAAATGGAACAGGTCCATCTCCCGGCCGAGCTTGCGGTGGTCGCGCTTCTCCGCCTCCTCGAGCTGCTTGAGATAGGCGTCGAGCTCTTCCTGCTTGGCGAAGGCGGTGCCGTAGATGCGTGTCAGCATCGCGTTGTTCGAGTCGCCGCGCCAATAGGCGCCGGCCACCTTCATCAGCTTGAAGGCATTGCCGACCTTGCCGACCGAGGTCATGTGCGGGCCGCGGCAGAGATCGATCCAGTCGCCCTGCGCGTACATCTTGAGCGTCTGGTCGGCGGGGATCGCATCGACCAGCTCGACCTTGWAGGCCTCRCCCTTGTYGSSGAAGAAWTSCTTGGCCYTGTCGCGGCTCCASWYYTCCTTGGTGAAGGSTTTRTCGCGCGCGATGATCTCGCGCATYTTCTTCTCGATCGCCGGGAAGTCCTCAGGCGTGAAGGGCTCGTTGCGGGCGAAGTCGTAGAAGAACCCGTTCTCGATGACGGGGCCGATCGTCACCTGCGTGCCGGGAAACAGCTCCTGCACGGCTTCGGCGAGGACGTGCGCGGTATCGTGCCGGATCAGTTCGAGCGAACGCGGGTCTTCCCGGTTCAGGAACTCGATCCTGGCGTCGCGCTCGATCGGGTCGGAGAGGTCGACGACCGTGCCGTCGAGCGCCATGGCGACGGTGCGCTTCAGGAGAGAGGGGGAAATGCCSYYGGCRATCTCSWYYCCGGTGATGCCGGARGGRAACTCGCGCKTGGCGCCRTCRGGAAAKRTCAGGGAGATCGTCATCGATCGCGCTCCTGCTCACTCGGGGATACGAACCCCGTAAGTCAGACCGACTGCGAATGTGAGATTTACGTTCCGTCGCCCGCAGCCGGATCGGCGCCGGAATCGATAGCCGCCGGCACGTTCGTCCCGCGCCAGCGGCCATAGGACCACGGCCTATACCAGGACGAGCGCGGCGGCAATTCCTCGCAGACCATATCGAYGCCGCTGGTGCCGTAAGGGTTGCAGCGGCAGATGCGCGCGAACCCGATCCAGCCGCCGCGCCACAGGCCGAAACGCTGGATCGCCTCGTCGGTATAGGCCGAGCAGCTCGGCCAATGCCGGCAATGGCGGCCGACCAGCATCGAAAAGCTGAGCTGATAGCCGCGAATCGCGATATGTGCAGCTTTACGCGGCCAATAGATGACCTTGTGCAACAGCGAACATCTTTGTTTAACAAAAAGACGCTGAAATAGCTCGTCTGCTTCGTTTTGCCGATCCGCCACCAGAACCGCTTTCCTTGATCGATTTCATAACATGATGCGCGCCAAACATTTTCGCCATGCCCTGGCCGGTTGCGGCCTCCTTCTCGGTCTTAGCCTCGCCACGGCCGCCGATGCTCAGCAGCGCGCCTATCTGCTCTGGCTCGACGGCGCCAAGATCGACATCGCCAAGATCGCCGGCCTGCCGCCGGCCCAGAACTCGCCTGAGGCGAAGGCCGAATTCGAGCATGTGCTGGAGATCTCGCAGGCCCGCACGCCCGAGCGCGAGAAGGCCGCCATCGCCGACCAGCGCCAGGCGCTGGTCAACTTCCTCGACGGCATCGACAACAGCTATGTCGACAACACCCATCGCGAGGTCCGGCTGCTGTTCCGCGAGGCGCAGATCGAGCTTTCGATCCTGCTGAAGAGCGTCCATCGCCTGACCAGCCGGCCGCGCCCCTTCAGCGTCTGGAACAAGGTCCGCATCAAGCCCTGCCCGGGCGGCCGGCCGGAAGGCACCTCCTTCCCCTCGGCGCATGCGGCCACCGCCGCCCTCTACGCCGAACTGCTCAAGACCGCCGTCCCCGAACTTGGCGAGAAGCTGGAGGAACGGGTCAAGACCTATGGCGAAAGCCGTCTCGTCTGCGGCTTCCATTACGAGAGCGACCTCGTCGCCGGCGATAAGGTCGGCCGCGCCGTCGCCAAGGCCCTGCTGGCCGACCGTGCCTTCAAGGCCCGCTTCGACGAGACGGTGCCGGAAATCCGCGTGGCGCTCGGCCTGAAGTAATCAGGCTGCCGCGTCTTTGCGCTTCACCTCGATCTGGTCGATGGCGTCGACCACGGCATCAAAGGTCAGCATGGTCGAGGCGTGCCGGGCCTTGTAGTCGCGCACCGGAACCAGCACGGCGAGATCAGCCCATTTGCCCTCCGGCGGCTCGGCATTCTCCTTGAGGATCGCCCGTGCCTGCTCCCGGACCCGGCGCAGCTCGTCTGCCGTCGAGCCGACGACATGGCGGGCCATGATCGAGGACGACGCCTGTCCAAGCGCGCAGGCCTTGACCTCATGGCCGAAGCAGGTGACGACGTCGCCTTCCATGGTGACATCGACTGTCACTGTCGAGCCGCATAGCTTCGAATGGGCCCTGGCGGTGGCATCGGGAGATGGCAGCCGCTCGAGCAGGGGGATGTTGGCGGCAAGCGCGAGAATGCGCTTGTTGTAGACTTCGTCCAGCATGGCTCAATCTCTCGCGGGTCTGGAAGGGCCCGCACCGGGACACAATATAGGGTTGATCCGCCGCGAACGGGAGGGCATTGGAGCCTCACCGCCCGCAGCGGGGGAACTTGTCGCAACGGCCTCGCGGCCCGCGGCCGCAAGGCCTGGATCGCGCGGCGCCATTTGATCCAACGGGAGGCACCACATGATCCCTGTGGTTAAGTCCTTGTCCGTCGAGCGGGCCGTCACCCCCTCCGCAGACAAGTTCCTGGTCGGCAAGCCGACGCAGGAGGAAGCGGAGGCCGCTGTCCGCACGCTCATTCTCTGGGCCGGCGACGATCCGTCGCGCGAGGGGCTGGCCGAGACGCCACAGCGCGTCGTCAAGGCCTATAAGGAATTATACAAGGGCTATGGCGAGGATCCCCACGCGATCCTCGACCGTGTCTTCGAGGAGGTCGACGGCTACCAGGACATGGTCCTCGTGCGCGACATACCGTTCTATTCGCATTGCGAGCACCACATGGTGCCCTTCGTCGGCAAGGCGCATATCGGCTACTACCCCTCGCAGGGCGTGGTAGGGCTGTCCAAGCTTGCCCGCATCGTCGATCTCTATGCGCGCCGCCTGCAGACGCAGGAGGCGATGACCGCCCAGATCGCCGACGTCATCGAGGAAGCGCTGAAGCCGCGCGGCATCGCCGTGCTCATCGAGGCCGAGCATATGTGCATGTCGATGCGCGGTGTGCAGAAGCAGGGCTCCTCGACGATGACGACGCAGTATCGCGGCCTCTTCCGCGACGACCCGGCCGAGCAGGTGCGCTTCTTCACCATGGTGAAGTCGGCGGGGCTGTAGGCGCAGCCCCTCCCGCGAGACAGGGCATTCGCCCCTGAACCCCATGTCATGCTCGGGCTTGATCCGAGCATCTCTCCCCGGAGATTCCCGGGTCTACGCTTCGCTTCGCCCGAGAATGACGGCGGGTTCCACGTCATAAGACGATCTCTCCCATCGGAGTCGCCATGAGCCTCTTCCCTGCCCCGGCCGATAAGCACGCCCTCGAGGAGGGTACGGTGCTGAGCCCGCGCTTCGACGCGAACGGCCTCGTCACCTGCGTCACGACGGACGCTAAGACCGGCGAACTGCTCATGGTCGCGCATATGAATGCCGAGGCGCTCGCGCGTTCGATCGAGACCGGCGAGGCCTGGTACTGGTCGCGCTCGCGCAACGAACTCTGGCACAAGGGCGCGACCTCCGGCCAGATCCAGACGATCGTCGAGATGCGCGTCGACTGCGACCAGGACGCGATCTGGCTCAAGGTGAACGTCGCGGGCGACGGCGGCTGCTGCCATACCGGCCGCCATTCCTGCTTCTATCGCGCGCAGCCGCTGCGGGCCGAGGCCGGCGGGCCGCTCCTCTTCGCGTGAGCGGCAGGCGGGGCTGCCCTGCCTCGGACCGCCTTCACCATTCCGTCAAATCCGGCGGATAATGCGCTGACGAGATGCCGTTCACGTTTCGCTCATCGCATTCTGGGATTCTGACCTTCAGCGGAGGGACGGATCCATGTTGTGGGACAACACCGCGCGAAGAGCCTTCGGCCTCGGCGGAGGTGGGAACATCATGAACGAAATGCCGTCTGCGCCCGAGCGAAACGGGAAGCGCAAGCCGAAGATCGGCCTGGCGCTCGGCGGCGGCGCGGCGCGCGGCTGGGCGCATATCGGCGCGCTGGAGGTGCTGATCGAGGCGGGCTACGCGCCGGAGGTCATCGCCGGAACCTCGATCGGAGCGGTGGTGGGCGGCTGCTACGCCGCCGGCAGGCTCTCCCAGCTCAGTGAATTCGCGACCGGCCTCACCAAGCGGCGCGTCGTCGGGCTGATGGATTTCCACATCGGTGGCGCCGGACTGATCGCCGGCAGCCGGCTGAAGCGCCTGCTCGAGCGCGATCTCGTGGGCCTGCGGATCGAGGAACTTCAGCAACGCTTCGTCGCCATCGCGACCGAACTCGGCACCGGCCACGAGATCTGGCTGACGCACGGCCCGCTGATCGAGGCGCTGCGGGCCTCCTATGCCCTGCCCGGCATCTTCGACCCGGTGAAGCTCGGCGGTCGCTGGCTGATGGACGGCGCGCTGGTCAACCCGGTGCCCGTCACCGCCGCCCGCGCGCTCGGCGCCGACATCGTGATCTGCGTCAACCTCAACAACGACCTCGCCGGCCGCGGCACGGTGATCCAGAACTATGCCTCGGACCCTGACCCCGAACCCGAAGAGACCGTGCCGGAGCGGGAGCTTCGTCCCCCGCAGCGCTGGTTCGACGGCATCACCGTCGCGGCCAAGCGCGTCCGCAACCTCGTCGGCCGCCCCAGCGAAAACCGTCCGGGCCTCGCCGGCGTCATGATCGACGCCTTCAACATCACGCAGGACCGGATTTCGCGCTCGCGCCTCGCCGGCGACCCGCCCGATGTGATGATCGGCCCGCGCCTCGGCCGCGTCGRCCTGTTCGACTTCCACCGCGCCGACGAAACGATCGAACTCGGCCGGGTGGCGACCCGCCGCGCCCTCGACGAGATCGCGACCGTCGTCGCCGCCAACCATATCCCGGTCGGCGGCTAGGACATTGTTTTCCGCATTGTCTTCACGCGAACCGGTCCCCGCTTCGCGCGAAAATGCTCTGGCTCAGGCCATCGCGATATAGTCGCGCATCGCCTTGCTTTCGGCCTCGATCGCCGCGACGCGATGCTTCACCACGTCGCCGATCGAGACGATGCCGGCGACGCGACCGTTCTCGATGACCGGCACATGGCGGAAGCGCCCGGTCGTCATGATCTCCATCAGCTCGTCGACGCTGGTCTGCGGGCGGCAGGTCACCACCTTCGCGGTCATCGCCCGCGAAACCGCGCTCTCCAGCGCGGCAGCGCCTTCCTTACCGAGCGCCCGGACGATGTCGCGCTCGGACAGGATGCCGACGAGCGTGCCATCCGCGCCCATGACCACGACGGCGCCGATTCGCCGCTCGCTCAGGACGCGAACCGCTTCCGCCAAGGTCCGGTGCGGCTGCACCGAAATGACCTCCCGGCCCTTGCCGCTCAGCAACTGCTCGACATTCATCGAAGGCTCCTCCTGCTGACGCGCCGTTGGCCGGCGCGTGGTTCCGCTGCCGCTCCACGGCTGCCGGCGGACTCACGATGCCGGGCAGGCCCGAGGAGTGCTTCGCAATGACAGGGAGTGTGGGGTAAGACCGCGGCGCAGGCAAGGCGCGCGAGCGCCCGTTCAGCTGCGTTTCTGCCCACGGTCGAGCAGCGGGAACAGCAGGAGCCCGACGAGGAAGCCACCGATATGCGCTTCCCAGGCGATGCTGGTCGCCTCGCCGAAGATCGGCACGAGCCCGGCGCCGAACAGGATGTTCGTCACGAACCAGATGCCGGTGAACAGCACGGCGCGTGAATTGCGCCAGAGCTGCCCGAGCGGTTCGGCCGGGATCGCTTTCACCACCTCGTCATTGCCGAGCTCGCCGAAGCGCAGGCCCGGCGCGAAGACGAAGCGGATCGCGGCCGCCGTCGCCCCCGAGATTCCCGCCGAGGCGCCGACCAGCGGCAGCAGGTCGAGATCGCGCGACCACCAGTGCAGCAGCGCGCCGCCAATCGTGGACAGCGCCAGGAGATTGAGGAAGCGGCCAGGTCCGAGCCGTCGCGCCACCGGGCTGCCGAAGGCGGCGAGCCACAGGCCGTTCGAGGCCAGATGCAGCCAGGAGCCGTGCAGGAAGCCATAGGTCAGCAGCGTCCAGAGCCGGACGCCGCCATCCGCCAGCAGGAGGCGGGCGAGCTGCAGCCGATCGCCGACATCCTGCCCGACGGTCGATTGCGCCAGCGCCCCGACGACGTCGTCAAGCTTGTCGGGTGACAGCCACAGCGTCAGCCGCGCCGGCACGAAGGCCAGCCACGACATCAGCAGATAGTCGTTCTCGTCCGAGAGCAGGCTGCGGCCGGCCTGGATCAGCGCCAGCACCGCCAGGAGCTGGACGATCACGGACGGCAGGTTGAAGGCGGGCTCGCGCGCCGGCGGGCGGGGATCGTGGGAAGCCATTGCGCCGCAACACTTGCCGAAGCGGCAGGCTCGCGCAAGGCGTGCCGGCCTTATCCACGCACGAAAAAGGGGAGCGGCATGACGCCCTCCCCTTTTCCGCCGGCTGTGCCGTCATCCGGACCTGCCGGACGACGTGTCACGCCCCCTCCACCCCGGTTTGCGTCGGCGGCTTGCCGCCCGCGAATTCGATGGCATTTGATACGCATTCTAGGCATCTTCCACAAAGATAAGACTTCGTTAACCCTAACCGCCCCGGCGCCTCCCCCGACTCACCCCGGGATGGCAAGACGGCATGGCGGGTGCGTCCTCGATCCTATCAGGGACCGACTCGTCCCCCTTTCGGACGGATCTGCGTCATCGCTGGACGCGCGATTCCCCGATCGGATCAACCGCTGAATGGGCGCAGAATGAAAAACACGAGCACACGTCTGGTCTTCGACTACTGGGACGCGCTGCGCGGTGAGCGGGCGGCGCCCGAACGTGGCGAGATCGAACCCGGAGCGTTGCGCCATGCGTTGGCGGACACGTTCATTCTCGAGAACGAGCCGATCGGCCCGGTCTTCCGCCTGGCCGGCACGCGGCTTTGCGCGCTGATCGGCCATGAATTGCGCGGCCGCCCCTTCGCCGCGATCTGGCCCGAGGTCGAGGCGCAGGGCGACATGCGCCGCCTGGTCCAGACGGTGATGGACGAGACGGCCGGTGCCGTCGCCGGGCTTTCCGGCGAAACCAGCACCGGCGCGCCGATCTATCTGGAGCTGCTGCTGCTGCCGCTGCGCTATCGCGGCCGCACCCATGCGCGGGTCCTGGGCGCGCTTTCGCCCGCCCTCACCCCGGATTGGCTCGGCCTCGACACCGTGGTCGCCATGCGGATGATCTCGCTGCGCATGCTCTGGCCCACCACGTCCGCGCGCCCCGCCCCGGCTGAGCGGCAACGTTCCGCCCCGCCGCGCCTCGTCGTCCTGCCCGGCGGACGCGCCTGACCTTGACCTTCCGTTAACCGTTCCTGCCTAGGATCGGCCCCGAATCCAGGCTGGTCCATTGATGTTGAGCGCGCTCCAAACGCCCCGGGCGGCGACCGTTCCGGTCGAACGCAGGAGGCATCACCGGATGAAGGTGGTGCTGCTGGGCCGTTATATGCTGCCCAATCGGATGGAATACCCCTGCCAGACGATCGACATCTCGCCGGGCGGCGTCCATCTCGCCGCGCCGGCCAAGGCCGCGCCGGGAGAGCGCGTCATCGTCTATCTCGAACATCTCGGSCGKATYGAGGGCAYTKSCGTSCGSACCACGMTGGAAGGSTTCGCGATGACSATCACCGCGACCAGCCGCAAGCGCGAGAAATTCACCGCCCAGCTSACMTGGCTSGCCAATCGCGAGGAGCTCGGCCTGCCGGAAGATCGCCGGCACGAACGCATCGTTCCGCGCAATCCGCGCTCGATGCTGACGATGAGCGACGGCTCCGAGCATCCCGTCCGCGTCATCGACATCTCGCTCTCCGGCGCCGCGATCTCCAGTGACCTCGACCTGCCGACGGGCACACCCGTGCGGCTCGGCACGACGCCGGGCCGGATCGTGCGCCGGTTCGACGGCGGCTATGCCGTCGAGTTCAGCTTCCCGCTCTCCGCCGACCTGCTCGACGAGAACCTCGAGCTCTGACGGCAGGCCACCGGCCGCCCCTCCTGCGACGACGCGTGTCCGGGCCACCGCCATTCCGGGACATTGCCCGGCAATGAGCCTGTGACCCCGGACCGATAAACGGTCCGGAAGGGCCCCTCCGCCTCTCGCTTCTCCATGACACGCATCCGAGTCCGGGCTGCGGCCTCGCCGCTGCGCGGCGCCCCGGACTGACACAGGCGGATTGGGCGCCCGTCTCGCGGCGGCGAGACCCAGCTGACGATCATCTCCCAGTGCTCTGGCACGGCACCGCGATCGTCCGGCCGCGCATCGCGGCCGCAACGAAGGACCGCCTGCGAGCCCGCCGGCATCCGGCAGCTTCCGCGCGCGCGTTGCGTGATCGGCGCGATCCGCGAGTCACGGAAACCAGCGATCGAAGCCGCTCTCTCCCATTCTCCACGTTGGTAACAATCAGGTAAGTTAACGAGCCGTTGCCGTGTAACACACAATTAACGGTTAAAAGAAAGTTTCATCATCGTCACAAATCGTTACTTTCGACTTTGAACAAGATTGGCTCTGATATTCATTGAGGCGGTTGCTGGCGAAAATACATAAATTTGTACGTTTCGACTTCAAACCAAATCCATCGACCGGATCGCATCGTCTCCCCGGGACAGAAAGGGGACGACATGTTTTCTCTTCATCGCAGTCTGATCGGCACCGCCTTCGTGGCCGCTTTCGCCATCGCCGGCGCTTCAGGCGTCGCAGCGCAGAGCGTGGGTATCCCGGTGGCGAGTGCCCCGGCCTCCGCCAGCGGCGACGCCCGCGCACCTTATGCCTGGACGGATTTCTGCAAGCGCATGCCCTCCGAGTGCAGGCTCGACACCCGCGAGCCCGAGCGCGTCGAGCTGACGCCCAAGCTCTGGAAGACCATCGTCGCGGTCAACAACCGCGCCAATCACGAGATCGAGCCGGTCACCGACCAGGATCACTGGGGCGTGGTCGATCGCTGGGACATTCCCACCGACGGCAAGGGTGATTGCGAGGACTACGTGCTGCTGAAGCGCAAGCGCCTGGCCGAGGCCGGCCTGCCGCGCCGTGCCATGCTGGTGACGGTGGTCATCGACGAGGAGAATGCCGGACACGCCGTGCTGATGATCCGCACCGATCGCGGYGACTTCATCCTCGACAACAAGCGCAACGCCATCCTGCCCTGGAGCCAGACCGGCTACGTCTACGTCAAGCGGGAGTCCCAGTACCAGACCGGCTGGACCTCGCTCGGCGGCGCGCAGACCCCCACCGTCGCCTCGGTCCAGCGCTGAGCGGAACGGCCGGGCACCGTGCCCGGCGGTCCGGAGACTGATCTACCGAGCCGCCCGGATCTTCGGTGGGCGGCTCATTCGGAAAGGCGAGGCTCGGTCACGTCCCCACCCACCCGTCCCCAAGATCGGGTTTCGCCCAGGGCCGGCTTTCCGTAACGGGAAGCCGGCCCGACCTTTTTGGAGCTCCCC
>NZ_JBFRDQ010000149.1:0-10325 GCF_052113865.1 Allobosea sp. TAB14
ACGATGTCTCGTGGGCTCCTTTTGTTTTGGAGACGCGAATGTCCATGACGTTCAGCACTGCAGAATCGGCGGCAAGCCTGCTCTTCCACCGGCGGCTCTGACCTTCGGTACCTGAAGCTGGGCCGCCTTTCCGCGCCCGCCTCGATCCCATTCACAACCCGGGCAACGCGATCTCGTGCCAGCCGCCATGGTGGCTGCACGACCGGAAAAGCGCGCCTGCCCCGATTCCCTCATCAAGCCAGACCGGGACGCCGCCATGTCCACTCTCACGGAATATCTCGCCCAGAAGCGCGACGCCCTGCTGCGCCGGAAGGCTCATGCCCGCTCGGGGGACGCCCGCCCCCTGCGACTTCAGGCGCAAGCCCATGCCGAGGGGCGCAGCGGCGTCCGACGCATCCGCATCCGCGACTTCCAGGTGATCAGCGACAGCCCGCCGGATTTCGCCGGATACGATCTCGGGCCGAGCTCGCCCGAACTGCTGCTCGGCGCGCTGTCGAGCTGCCTGACTCATACCTACCTGATCCAGGCCGCCGACCAGCAGATCGCTCTGGAAGATGTCTGGGTCGAGGTTCACGGCCAGCTCGACCCGCGCGCCGGAACGCCCGGCCACGAGACCACGCCGATCTATCCGCACGAGCTGTCCTACACCGTCAGGCTCACGACGGACGTGACCGAACTCGACGCCCTGAATGCGGCCGTCGAGCGCTTCTGCCCGATCCTGAACCTGCTCCGGCAGGGCGTGACGGTGCGCGGCACCGTCGAGCGCGTCCCGGCCAGCCGCGCGGCAGCCTGACCCTTCCCCAAACGACCATGCAGCCGCGTGCAAAGCGGCAAGGAGCGACCATGACCCAGCAGACGACCTTCCCCTCCCGCCGCACCTTGTTGCGCGGAGCCGCGGCGCTCGCCGCCGCGCCGCTCGCCGGCCTGGCCGGGCACCATGCCTTCGCCCAGGCCACGCCGCTGAAGCAGCGCCAGACGATCAAGCTCGCCTGGGGGCAGACGGCGGTGTGCCAGTCGCCGATCTCGGTCGCGCTGAAGCAGGGCCTGTTCGAGAAGTACAATCTCGCGGTGGAGCCGGTGAATTTCAGCGGCCCGACCGACGCCCTGCTGCAGGCGATCGCGACCGGCCATGCCGATGGCGGCATCGGCATGGCGCTCCGCTGGCTGAAGCCGCTGGAGCAGGGCTTCGATGTCGGCCTCACCGTCGGCACCCATGGCGGCTGCATGCGGCTGCTGGTGCCTGAGGCCGCCAATATCCGCAGCCTGAAGGACCTCAAGGGCAAATCGGTCGCCGTCACCGATCCGGCGAGCCCGGTGCGGAACTTCTTCGCCATCCGCCTCGCCGAGATCGGGCTCGACCCCGAAAAGGATGTGAGCTGGGTGCAGTATCCGCAGGACCTGTTCGGCGAAGCTCTGAAGAAGGGCGAGGTCCAGGCGCTCGCGGGCGACGATCCGCATCTCTACCTGATCCGCGAGCGCGACAAGCTCGTCGAGCTCGCCACCAATCTCGAAGGCCAGTACGCGAAATCGACCTGCTGCGTGCTCGGCCTGCGTGGCGCCCTGATCCGCGACCAGCCCGAGGTCGCCGGCGCGATCTCGCGCGCCATCGTCGAGGCGCAGGCCTGGACGGCGGCCAATCCCGACAAGACGGCCGAGATCTTCGCGCCTTTCGTTCCGGCCAAGGTCACGCCCGAAACCGTGGCCGCGATCCTGCGCAGCCACACCCACGACC
Source organism: Allobosea sp. TAB14 (assembly GCF_052113865.1). Lineage (NCBI taxonomy): Bacteria > Pseudomonadati > Pseudomonadota > Alphaproteobacteria > Hyphomicrobiales > Alloboseaceae > Allobosea > Allobosea sp. TAB14. Next base: position 1,733 of record NZ_JBFRDQ010000149.1, read on the forward strand.
ATCACTCCACCGGCGCGGCGCTGCGCGAGGACGTCGCGCTGTTCACCGAGCAGCTCAAGCTCGTCAACGTGATCCGCAAGAACACCGACGCCAAGGCCTTCGCGCAGAAGGTCGTGCCCCATGTCCCCGTTTGAGCAGACCGGCTCCGCATCGGCCTTCGACCAGCCACGCCTGCAGGTCGACGGCTCGGTCCTGGCGCGCGGCGCATTCGCCACGGCGGCCTGGACCGCAGTGGCGGCCTCCGTCACGCTGCTCGCCAACAAGAAGGTGGGCTTTGCCGACCCGCTCTATGTCGGCGAGACCAATGCCGGCTTCATCGGCTGGGCCGTCCTGCTGGCGCTGGCGACCGCCGTTGGGGCGCTCTGGCCGCCGCTCGGCCGGCGCCTCGGCCGCGCCGCGCCTTGGCTCGTCGTGCTCGCGCTCTTCGTCGGWRTCTGGGACCTGCTGACGGCCAAGCTCGGCCTGCTGCCGGTGCCCTTCTTCGCCCCGCCCTCCGCGCTGGTCGAGGTCTATGCGGAGGACTGGCCTCGGCTCGGCGAGAGCGTGCTGCATTCGCTGCGCCTGCTGGCGCTGGGCTTCCTGTTCGGCACGATCTCCGGCTTCGTCACCGGCGTCGCGATCGGCTGGTCGCGCGGGCTCGGCTACTGGGTGCATCCGGTGCTGCGCTTCCTCGGGCCGATCCCTTCGACCGCGCTCCTGCCGATGGCGTTCTTCTTCTTCCCGTCGAGCTTCTCGGCGGCGATCTTCCTGATCGCGCTTGCCACCTGGTTCCCGGTCACGGTGCTGACCTGGTCCGGCGTCGCCAGCGTCGACAAGGCCTATTACGACGTCGCCCGSACRCTSGGCGCCSGCCGCKCSTTCCTGATCTTCAAGGTCGCGATYCCSGCCGCCCTGCCGCATGTCTTCGTCGGCCTGTTCATGGGGCTCGGCGCCTCGTTCTCGGTGCTCGTCGCGGCCGAGATGATGGGGGTCAAATCCGGCCTTGGCTATTACCTGCAATGGGCCCAGGGCTGGGCCGCCTATTCCAACATGTACGGCGCGCTGATCGTGATGGCGCTGATCTTCTCAGGGCTGATCACGCTGCTCTTCTCGGCACGCGACCGGTTGCTCGGCTGGCAGAAGGATGTGGTGAAATGGTAGCCGCACAGCTCGCTGTCTCGCCCTCGACCGGCATTCCCGCGTCCAACGGCGCCGAACTCTCGATCGCCGGCGTCTCGCATGAATTCGATCTCGAAGGCCGCCCGCTGCCGGTGCTCGACGATATCGATCTAGAGATCCGGGCCGGCGAATTCGTCGCCCTGCTCGGGCCGAGCGGCTGCGGCAAGTCGACCTTGCTCAGGCTGGTCGCCGGGCTCGAACAGCCCTCTCAGGGCCGGATCGCGGCGGCGGGCGAGGAGATCACCACGCCCGATCCCTCCCGCGTCGTCGTCTTCCAGGATCCCACGCTCTATCCCTGGCGCACGGTCTGGAAGAACGTCGCGCTCGGGCTGGAGGCGCGCGGCCTGCTCGCCAGCCAGAAGGGCCGCGTCGACGACGCCCTGAAGACGGTCGGCCTCGCCGGTTTCGAACGCGCCTTCCCGCGCCAGCTGTCCGGCGGCATGGCCCAGCGCGCCGCGCTGGCCCGCGCCCTCGTCAACGATCCCAGCGTGCTCATCCTCGACGAGCCGCTCGGCAAGCTCGACTCGCTGACGCGGATTGCCATGCAGACCGAGATCGCCGAGCTCTGGCGCCAGCGCGGTTTCACCACCCTGCTCGTCACCCATGATGTCGAGGAGGCGCTGTTCCTGGCCCAGCGCGTCATCGTGCTGAGCGAGCGCCCGGCCCGGATCAAGGCCGAGATCGTCAACGACCTGCCCTATCCGCGCCATCGCGGCGATCCGCGCCTGGCGGAATTGCGCGGGCAGGCGCTCGCCCATCTCGGGCTCGACGCGAGCTGGTGAGTCCGCAATCTCCCCTTCCCCATCGCAGGATCCTATCCATGTCTCGACGTCTCGGGCTGACGCTCGCCTTTGCCCTGGCCACATCGCAGGCCTTCGCCCATGCCCATCTCAAGACCGCATCGCCCGCCGAGGGCGCAACCGTCGCCGCGCCGACGGAGATCACCCTCGGCTTCACCGAGGAGCTCGAGGTCAAGCTGAGCAGCATCACCGTCAAGGATGCGCGTGGCGGGGTCGTCAGCGCGGCACCGGCGGAGGCCGTGCCGGGCGACCGCAAGGCGCTGAAGGTCCGGCTCAAGCYGGTCTCGCCCGGAGCCTACAGCGTCGAATGGGCTGCGACCTCGGTCGACACCCACCGCGTCACCGGGCAGTATCGGTTCACCGTCAGGCCTTGATGTGGACGCTCTGATCGGGGCGGCGCTGCCGGCGGTCCGCTGGCTCCATCTCGCCGCCCTGCTGTCCGGCCTCGGCATCGAGGCCTTTCGCCTGCTGTCGCAAGGCCCGCTCGCCACCACGCCAGGCGGCCGGCAACTGCTGCATCGGCTGTCCTCCTGCAGCCGGCTCTCGCTCATCCTGGCGCTCGCGGGCGGGGCGGTCTGGTTCTGGCTGCAAGGCAGCGCCATGCTGGGCCGCCCCCTCGACAACCTCGCGAGCGTTGCCGCCATCGCGGAGACACGCTTCGGCGAAGTGCTGCTGGCGCGCGCCGGCCTGCTCGTCCTTGCAGGCTTGCTCCTGCGTGGCGAAGGCGTTGCCCGAACGGGTGCGCTGCTTCTCATGACCATCGCGGCCCTGCTGCAGGGCCTGCTCGGGCATGGTGCCGCCACCGGCTTCTGGACAACGGCGGCCCTGGGGCTTCACGTCCTGGCAGCCGGCCTTTGGCTCGGCGCATTGCCTCCCCTTCTGGCGGTATGCTGGCTCCTGCCGGCCCAGGCGCCCCTGCTCGCCCGCCGCTTCACGCCGCTCGGCCTGGCCTGCGTCGCCGTTCTCGCAGCCACATCCGTCCTTCAGCTGCAGGAGCTGGTCGGCACCTTGCCGGGGCTCATGGGCACCGCATACGGCCAGCTTGCGATCGTCAAGATCGCCCTGTTCGGCGGCCTCCTGCTGCTGGCTGCCGCCAACCGCTTTCGCTTCGTACCCGCGGCGGCAACCTCAGGCTCGACGCGTGCCCTCACCCTGTCGATCGCCACCGAAACCGGACTCGGGCTGGCCATCGTGGCCGTTGCGGCGGCACTGGCCAACGAGCCACCTGCGATCCACGAACAGCCGACCTGGCCTTTCGCCCTCAGGCCGGTGCCCGCCTTCTGGGACGATGCCTATCTGCGCGATGGGCTTTTCCGCCTGCTGACTCCTGTGGCGATTGCCCTTGCGCTTTTCGCCACCGCCCTATCGCTTCGCGAACTGCGCTGGCCAGCCCTTCTCGCCGGGGCCATCGCGTTGGCCTTCGTCCAGATTCCGCCATGGCGCCCCTATGTCGTCGCTGCGGTTCCAACGAGCTTCCAACTGTCTCCGACCGGCTATGCAGCGCGCTCCATCGCGACGGGCCGGGGCCTGTTCCAGCGCGATTGCGCGAGCTGCCACGGCGCGGATGCGCGCGGGCGCGGCCCCGTCGCGGTCGCGCAATCCGTCTGGCCGCCAGACCTCTCCGCGCCGCTGATCGCCGGGCGCCCCGGCGGCGAGCTGTTCTGGTCGATCCGTCATGGCAGCGGCCCGATGCCGCCGAGCGCGCAACTGGACGATGCCGCGATCTGGTCGCTGATCGACTTCATCCGCCTGCGCGCCGGAGCCCGCATCTTCTCGCCCCCGGAGATGCGCTGGTCCGGAGCGGTGCGCATGCCGGGCTTCGTCGCCCGCTGCGCTGACGGCACCCTCGTCACGTCCAGCAGCGGAGCGCCATTGCGTGTATGGATCGAACGCGACGCGCGTGGGGCCGGCGCGCGGGTGCAGGTCGACGCCGCGGCTGAGCACTGCCCCGTCGAGGATCCCGAGCCATTGGCGGCAGCCCTGGCCGAAGTCACCGCCAGCACGACGGCGCCGGCGCTGGTTCTCGTTGATGCGAATGGTTGGCTACGGCGCGCGTTCAAGGCGGAAGACRGCGCCACGTTGGATATGGTCGCATCCGAGTTCGCCGAGATTCGTCGACGCCCGCTGGATGGAGCCAGTCTCCATCACTGATGGCCGCCCCCGGCGCCGAGTGCCAAGGCCATCTCCGCGGACAATCGACACAGATCGTTCTCTTGCTGATCCGCGCAACGGGCTCGCCGCAAATCGGATCACCCGGCGACACAAAAACAATCTTGACTGTTTGTAAATTGTGTCTCAGCCTCGGATTTCCTTCCGATGGCTTGGATCGATGCCAGAGAGTTCGACGTGAGCGGCAACAGGCGATCACAGAAAGAACGCAGCGCCGAGACTTCAACGCGGTTGCTGACGGCGACGATCGACCTTCTTCACGATCGCGGCCTTGCCCGCACCTCGACACCGGAAATAGCACGTCGAGCCGGGGTTTCGCGCGGCGCGTTGACGCATCACTTCCCCAGCCGCGAGGCGATCATCAGCGCCTCCGTCGCCGATCTGCTCAGCAGGACCGCGCGTGACCTGCATCGCTTCGCCGAAGAGTTCATCGCGCGCGGCGGCTCGAGCGACGAGATCGTCGACTACATCTGGCGGATGATGGACGACCGCCTTTTCTACGTCACGATGGAATTCCTGCCGGAGGCGCGCCACAACGACGATTTCCGGGCGCAGCTCATCCCGACCGTTCGCGAGTTCCATGCCGGTCTGGACGCGATCTGGACGGCGCTCGCCGTCCGCGCCGGAACCGACCCCGACCATACGCGCACGGTGATGAACGCCACGATGTGCCTSGTGCGCGGCATGATCAGCCAGACGGTGCTACGGCCGAACGATCCGACCTACTATGACGGCATGCTTCAGTTCTGGAAGGGCCAGGTACGCCAGCAATTTCCGATCAAGCCGGTCATGGCCGGGAAACACAGGGCGGCGTCTTGAACGCAGCGCTGACGATCGCGGGGCTGAAGCTCTCCTTCTACGGCGTACACGTGCTGCGCGGCGTTGATTTCGCCGTTCCCGAAGGGTCGTTCACCGGGCTCACCGACCCGAACGGGGCAAGTGCCTGCCTTCCTCGCTGCTCGCGCCGCCGCCGGCGCGGCTTGATCCCGCTCCATCGCCTCAAGCCCATTCGCCCGAAGGAACAGCCCCGTGGCCGCAACCCTCTTCACCAATGCCCGCATCGTCGATGGCACGGCGCCCGAGCCGGCTGAGCCGGTCAGCGTCCTCGTCGAGGGCGGAACGATCCGCGAGGTTGGCCAGGCGGTGACATCCGCCAAGGCGAGGACCGTCGATCTCAAGGGCCGCACCCTGATGCCGGGGCTGATCGACGCCCATGTCCATGTCGTCGCCGGCGTAGCCGATCTCGGCGCCAATGCGCGCCTGCCGGACTCGCTCGTGACCGCGCGCTCTTTCGTGATCATGCGCGAGATTCTGCTGCGCGGCTTCACCACGGTGCGCGATGTCGGGGRCGCCGATTTCGGCCTGAAGCAGGCGACGGAAGAGGGACATTTCCTGACGCCGCGCCTCGTCATCTCCGGCAAGGCGCTGAGCCAGACCGGCGGCCATGCCGATTTCCGTGGCCGCTACGACGACCGCCCGAGCGTGATCGAGCGCCATCGCCTGGGCGCGCTCGGGCGCATCTGCGACGGCGTCCCCGATGTTCGCCGTGCGGCGCGCGAGGAGCTGAAGGGCGGCGCCGACTTCATCAAGATCATGGCCAATGGCGGCTGCGCCTCGCCCACCGACCCGATCCACTTTCTCGGCTATTCGGTCAGCGAGCTCGAAGCCATCGTCGAAGAAGCCCGGATGGCGGGAACCTATGTTTCCGCCCACGTCTATACCGACGAGGCGATCCGCCGCTGCGTCGAGGCCGGCGTGCATTCGCTGGAGCACTGCAACCTGATCCAGCCCGAGACGGCCAAGCTCGCGGCCACGAAGGGCGCCGTCGCGGTGCCGACGCTGGTGACCTATGACAAGCTGGTCTCGGACGGGCCGAAGCTCGGCTTCCCGCCGGATTCGGTCGCGAAGGTCGACGTCGTGCGCTCGGCCGGCATGGACTCGCTGCGCATCATGCAGAAGGCGGGGCTGCCCATGGCCTATGGCAGCGACCTGCTCGGCGAGATGCATCGCTACCAGTCGGAGGAGTTCGTCATTCGCGGCCGGGCCTTGCCGGCGCAGGAGGTGATCGCCTCCGCGACCTTCATCGCGGCCAGGCTTCTGAAGCTCGAGGGCAAGATCGGGACGGTGGCGCCGGGCGCCCATGCCGACCTCGTCGTCGTCGATGGCGATCCGCTGCAGGATCTGTCGCTCCTCACGCGGCAGGGGCGACACATGCCGCTGATCATGAAGGGCGGCGATTTCATCAAGCGGACGAGCCTGAACTGAGCGGGGTCGTGGCCGGCTCCTCCCGGGAGACCGGCCGTCGACACGCGCTTGAGGGCATGCGCACTATTTCAGAATACCGGCCGCATCGCTCGGCCGGCCTGCGTGACGGGAGGCGGATATGACGGCGCTGCATTTCAAGAACTTCGCCCTGCTCGAACCGGAATTCGGCGAGCTGCGGCGCGGCTACGAGCTCGTCGTCGAGGGCGACACGATCCGCGAGCTGTCGGAAAAGCCGCTGAAGGCTGCGAAGGCCGACGTGATCGATTGCGGCGGGCGCACATTGATGCCCGGCCTCATCGACAGCCACGTCCATGTCTTCCTCTCCGAGGTCTATATCCGCAGCATGGAAAGCATGCCGCTGACGCTGATGACGGCGCGCGCCGTCCGGCTGATGAAGGGCATGCTCGATCGCGGCTTTACCACCGTGCGCGACACCGGCGGCGCCGATTGGGGCATCAAGGAAGCGGTCGAGAAAGGCGATGTCGCCGGTCCGCGGCTCTTCATCGCCGGTGCGGCGATCGGCCCGACCGGCGGTCACAGCGACCCGCGTCGGCGCACCGATTTCGGCGGGCGCTGCCATTGCTGCAACGCCATGGCCTATACGATGAACGTGTCGGACGGCGTGTCGTCCGTGCGCAAATCGGCCCGCGAGCAGATGCGGCTCGGTGCCGACCACATCAAGATCATGATGTCGGGTGGTGTCGCCAGCCCCTATGACCCGCTGGATTCGATGCAGTTCAGCGTCGATGAGGTGAAGGCCGCGGTCGAGGAGGCGAAGGCCTTCGGCCGCTATGTCTGTGCCCATGCCTATACGCCGGAAGCGATCACCCGGGCGGCGGAATGCGGCGTGCGCGCGATCGAGCACGGCAATCTGATCGACGACGCCTCGGCCAAGCTGATGGCGCAGAACGGCATGTTCCTGACCGCCAACCTCGTCGCCTATTACGCGATGAAGGAGCGCGCCGCCGAATTCGGCATGACCGGCGACATGCTGGCCAAGAACGACCTCGTCATCGACGGAGGCCTGCGCTCGCTGGAGATCTGCAAGCGCGCCGGCGTGCCGGTCGCCTTCGGCTCGGACCTGCTCGGTCAGCTCCAGGTCGAACAGTCCCGCGAGTTCCTGCTGCGGCGGGAAGTGCTCTCGCCGATCGAGATCATCCGCTCGGCGACGACGGTCGGTGCCCAAATCCTGCGCATGGAGGGCAAGCTCGGCACGTTGAAAGCCGGCGCCTATGCCGACCTCATCCTTGTCGACGGCGATCCGCTCAAGGATCTCGGCCTGTTTCAGGAGCAGGGGAAGCATCTGGCCGCGATCATCAAGGGTGGAGTCTTCCACAAGAACACGCTGCACTGAACGACGCCTGCTTGCCTCCCTCTTGGTCACGATATGGATAAGAAACCGGCTTGACTGTTTGTAACTTGTTGCCCAGCTTCGCGGCCTTAGAGATGGATCAGGGGTACTGTCAGTGGTGAAGGCGATCGGGCGGCGCGACGGCGGCCGGCACTGCGGGACGGCCCGGTGACGGGAAGCGGCTCGCTGAAATGGGGTCGCTATGCGCTCAACGGCGCGGCCGCGCTCGCGCTCGGCTTCATCCTGCTGCCGCTGATCTTCGTCACCTGGCTCGCCTTCTTCAGGCAGGAGATCCCCTCCTTTCCGCCGGAGGGCTATTCGCTGCAGTGGTTTACGGCTGCAGCGAACAACAAACCCTTCATCGACGGCTTCATCCTCAGCCTCCAGGTCGCGGTCGCTTCGACGCTGATCGGGCTCGCGCTCGGCGTGCCGGCGAGCCTCGCCCTGGTTCGCCATCGCATTCCGTTCGGGCCGGGCGTCTCGACCTTGCTGCTGCTGCCGCTGGTGATGCCGGGCATCGTGCTGGGCACCGCGACCTATGTCTTCCAGATCGAAGTCGAGATCGCGACTGAGATTCCGGTCATGGGCTCGCTCGGCGGCCTGATCGCGGCGCATACGCTCGTCGTCGTCCCCTGGGTGGTCCGGCTGGTGACGGCGAGCCTCGCAGGCTTCGATCGCTCGATCGAGGAGGCGGCGCAGAACCTGGGCGCGGGACCGTTCACGACCTTCTGGCGCGTGACGCTGCCGAGCATCCGGCCAGGCCTCGTCGCCGCCGCGCTGTTCGGCTTCGTCACCTCCTTCGGCAACCTCGAGATGAGCCTGTTCCTGGTCGGGCCAGGCCGCACGACGC
>NZ_JBFRDQ010000150.1:0-15040 GCF_052113865.1 Allobosea sp. TAB14
CTCAAGGACCAGAAGGGCGAAATCCGCGTCAAGGCCGGCGAGACGGCCTCCGACGAGATCCTCTCCAAGATGGACTGGTACGTCGACGGCGTGCAGGCCTAGAGCCGGAGCAGGATTCTCGCGAAAAACCGGTTCCCGCTTTTTCGCATCCTGCTCTGAGCGGCATCGATGGCGGCGGGCGCAGCGTTGCGCGCCGCCATCTGCAACCGAATCGGGGGCACGATTCTGCGGGCTCGCTCCCCCTCTTCTCGGTTCCCGCACCCGCGAAAAGCCCAAAAATCCAGCTTCTTTCGGCGGAACGAAGCCGTTTCCTGTGCGTATCTACGGCCGCGGGCATCGTCTTTCCGCGATAACCGTGGCAACTGCGTGAGTTGCGCGCCGCGAATATCTCCGCGGTCGCTCGTGTCGGAAACGGGCATGAACGACCCAGATCCAGCACGCGACGCCTATAACACCCTTCTCAAGGAGGATTTCATGACCAAGAACGAACTGATCGCCGCGATCGCCGAAGAGACCGGGAAGACGAAGGCCGATGTCTCCGCCATTCTGGCCTCCCTCGGCGCGACCGTCGCCAAGACCCTGAAGGGCGGCGACGACGTCACGCTCGGCGGCATCGGCAAGCTCTCCGCGGCCAAGCGCGAAGCCCGCGAGGCCCGCAACCCCTCGACCGGCGCCACCATCAAGGTTCCGGCCAAGACCGTCGTGAAGTTCAAGGTCACCAAGGACCTCGCCGACGCGGTGGCGTAAAGTCATCCATCGGGATCGAGCGGTGTCCGTGCAAGCGCGGACACCGCTTGACCTCGTGCTCCATGCCCGCACAGTAGCGGCATGTTCCTTCGCCTCTTCACCGATCTGCGCGCCGCCAAGGTCCCGGTGACCTTGCGCGAATATCTGACGCTGCTCGAAGGGGTGGAGGCCGATCTCGCCGAGCACAGCGTCGACGAGTTCTACTATCTCGCCCGCGCCACGCTGGTGAAGGACGAGCGCCATCTCGACAGGTTCGATCGGGTCTTCGCCCAGGTCTTCCAGGGCATGGAGACGCTCCAGCAGGCGATCGAGCAGGCCGGCATCCCCGAGGAATGGCTCCGCAAGCTCGCCGAGAAGTTCCTCACCGACGARGARAAGGCCCAGATCGAGGCTCTCGGCTGGGACAAGCTCTGGGAGACGCTGAAGCAGCGCCTGGAAGAGCAGAAGGGCCGTCATCAGGGCGGCAACAAATGGATCGGCACCGGCGGCACCTCGCCTTACGGCGCCTATGGCTACAACCCCGAAGGGGTGCGTATCGGCCAGGACACAAACCGCAATTTCCGGGCGGTGAAAGTCTGGGACAAGCGCGACTTCAAGGATTTCGACGACACGCGCGAGCTCGGCGTGCGCAACCTGCGCATCGCGCTGAGGCGCCTGCGCCGCTTTGCCCGCACGGGTGCAGCCGAAGAGCTCGACCTCGACAACACGATCACGGAGACGGCCAGGCACGGCTATCTCGACGTCAAGCTGCGCCCTGAGCGCCACAACACCGTGAAGGTGCTGCTCTTCCTGGATGTCGGCGGCTCGATGGACTGGCATGTCGAGCTGGCCGAGGAGCTGTTCTCGGCGGCGCGGGCCGAGTTCAAGCATTTCGAGCATTTCTACTTCCACAACTGCCCCTAYGAGCGGGTCTGGAAGGAGAACCGCCGCCGCCACGAGCAGCAGATCCCGACCTGGGAGGTGCTGCGGACCTATCCCGGCGACTACCGTCTCGTCTTCGTCGGCGACGCCTCGATGAGCCCTTACGAGATCGCGATGCCCGGTGGTTCCGTCGAGCACTGGAACGAGGAGGCGGGGCAGGTCTGGATGGAGCGATTGACGACGAAGTTCCCGAAATCGGTCTGGCTCAACCCGGTCCAGCAGCATCTGTGGAACTACACCCAGTCGATCCGGCAGATCGGCGGCCTGATGGGCGGGCGCATGTTCCCGTTGACGCTCGATGGCCTCGACGGCGCGATGAAGGTGCTGGCGCGCTGAGCCGAGACGATTGACCAGCTTCCCTTGACGGGCATAGTTGCTCTATCTGCCGCCCATGACCGAGCACCCTGACGACGACCCTGCCCCGAGCTGGCGCCAGCGCCCGAAGCCGGTCGGCTTCGAGATCGCCTACAAGCTCGACGGCGAATTTCTGGAGATCGACAGGACCAGGGCGGTCGACCGGCTGCGGCTGGGCGCCGTCGAGCAGGTGCGCTACGTGTTCGCCCCCGGCAACATCTCCTCCAAAGGCTACAAGACCCAGCTGCGGCTCAGCGACGGCAGGACCGTCACCTTCGGCAACCTCTCCTGGCGTTCGCTGACCGATCTCGATCGCGACGACGCCCGCTATCACCGTTTCGTCTCGGCGCTGGCGGCCGCGATCACGCGCGCCAATCCAAAAGCCCGCTTCGTCGGTGGCCGGCCGGGACCGATCTGGCTCGGGGTCGCGGCCGTCGGCGCGCTCTCGCTGGCGATGATCGCGTATTTCGCGCTGCATGCCTTCCAGCAAGGCCAGACCAGCGCGGCGCTGCTCGCGCTGCTGCTGCTGGCGGCGTCCTACTGGCAGGTCTGGCCGCTGATCTCGCTCAACCGGCCGCGCGAAYTCGCGACCGGCGAGGTGCCGGACGATCTCGTGCCGGGGCGCGAGCCGAAGGCCTGACGTTCGACCGCCGCAACGCTGCGGCCGAAATGCGATTCAAGCCTGGCGCACCACCAGCACCGAGCACTTGGCGCGGCGCACGATCGCCGAGGCATTCGAGCCGATGACGTAGGCCAGCATGCCCGGCTCATGCGAGCCGATGACGATGAGGTCGATGCCGCCGGCATCGGCCTCGGCCAGCACCTCGCCATGCACGGAGCCGATCAGCACCTTGGCCGAAACCTGCTCCGCCGGAAGATCGACCTTCGCGGCGATCTCCGCGAGCTTGGCCTCGGCATCCTGCTGCTGCTCGGTGTCGAAATCGCTCGGCACGAATTCCATGTAGGTGACCGGAATCAGCGAGCGGACATAGACCAGCCGCACCGAACCGCCGGAGGCCTTGGCGAAGGAGACCGCTGCGTCGATCGCCGGCCTGGCGAGTTCCGCCTCGGCCAGATCGACGGGGACCATGATCGACTTGTACATCGCGAACTCCTCAAGGCTGGTTGCGATACCATTGTGGAGTTTGCCAGCGCCGGCGCATTGATCCAACGCAAATCGCGCATGGGGCGCGGCACGAGGCGCGGGCGACCGCCGCGCCGGTTTCGCTAGCCCTGCCGCTCGGGCGTGCGGACCACGAGGCCGTCGAGTTCGGGGCGGATGCGGATCTGGCAGGAGAGGCGCGAGTTCGGCCGGACGTCGAAAGCGAAGTCCAGCATGTCCTCCTCCATCGGCTCGGGCTGGCCGACCTTCGGCATCCAGGCCTCGTCGACATAGACATGGCAGGTCGCGCAGGCGCAGGCGCCGCCGCATTCTGCCTCGATGCCGGGGACCTCGTTGCGGATCGCCGTTTCCATCACGGTCGCGCCGACCTCGCCCTCGACGGTGCGGCTCTCCCCATGGGCATCGATATAGGTGATGTTCGGCATGTCCTGTCTCCGGCGCGCCCGCGCTCGGCCTCGCGCGGGCATGACGCTTGCTCGCTTAGAGGATTTCCAGCTCGCGCGAAACGGCGGCGATGCGCCGGCGGCCTGCTCAGGCCGCGCAGTCGCAGCGGCAGATCACGGCGCGCGCCTCGGCGGCGGCCAGCGTCAGCGCATCCATCGCGGCTTCCGTGGGGTGCTTGTCGCCCTGACCGAGACCCTGCTCGATCCGATCGGCCGCCTCGGCGACCTGCCAGGCGCCCACCGCGAGGGCAGCGCCCTTCAGGCTGTGGGCCGCGTCCAGGCGCGCCTTTGGATCGGCGCTGCCGTGGATGGTGCGCAGATGCGTGGCGCATTGCTGGGCAAAGAGCGTGAGCAGCTCGCGCTCGAGTTCACGGTCGCCGCCGGTCTGGCGGGACAGATGCTCGGTATCGATTGCCTTCTGGGACATGGTAAAACTCGTGAACGCAGTGACATCGACCGGCCGCACGGGCAGATCGACCCCTTTCAAGAAGCGCCTTGATGGTGAACGAGGCGTTAACGACGTTTGTGAATCAGGCACTCAAATGGGTTTCCAAGGCTCCGGGCCTCCACTACCCTTCCAATTGGTAAATGATGGGCGCAGTGTCTCCGTTCATCCGGCCAGAGGCGGTCCGGACGGCGAAGCATGAGTTCGCGACCATCTTCAGTAGCGTGGCGAGGCGGCAACCATGAATCGACCCAAGAAGCTCCAGGATCCCACTGAAGCTGCGATGTCGGCGATCGAGGAGGCCCTGCGCCTCGAACAGCCGCAGGGTGAGACGGAAACCCCGGTCGAGGCCGAGCCGCGCCTGCCCACCACCAGCGAAAGCGATCTGAAGCTGGACATGCCGCGCGTCGAGCCGGCCGCCATCCCGGTCACCGCGCCTCCGGCGGCAACGGCGCAACCCCAGCAGGCGGCCCCGCCGCCGCGCGCCGCCATCGCCCCGGATACGAGCCGCGTCGCCAATGACGACCGGCGCGATTCCAGCTCGCTCGTCCAAGCCTTCTCCGTCCGCCCCTCGCGCAGGCCCTACTGGTTCGCCGGCCTGGCCTCGCTCGCCTGGCTGGGCGGCGCCGCCTTCGTCCTGCTCGGCCGCTACGGCTCCTTCAGCAATGGCCTGCCAGAGCCCGTCGCCGCCTTCGGCATCGGCGAATGGACCCTGCTCGCGCTCTCGATCGGCGCGCCGGTGGTGTTCTTCTTCGTCCTGGCGGCGCTCTACCGCCGCACGCAGGAGATGCGCCTGATTTCGCGCGCGATGACGGAAGTCGCGCTGCGCCTGGCCGAGCCGGAGGTGGCCGGCGCCGATTCCGTCCTGTCGCTGAGCCAGACCATCCGGCGCGAGGTCGCCGCCATGGGCGACGGCATCGAGCGTGCGGTCGCACGCGCCGGCGAGCTCGAAACCATCGTTCGCGGCGAGATCTCGACGCTGGAACGCGCCTATGCCGACAACGAGATCCGCCTGCGCTCGCTCATCGACGAGCTGGTGACGCAGCGCGAGGCCGTGGTCGGCAATGCCGAGCGCGTCAAGCTCGCCATCAGCGGCGCGCATGAGGGCATCGCCAGGGATCTCGACGGCGCCAGCCGCACCATCGCCGAGGCGATCGCGCAGGCCGGCGACCGCGTCACCGGCTCGCTCGGCACGAAGGGCGACCAGATCACCCAGGCGCTCGGCCGGGCCGGCGAACGGATGATCGAGGAGATCAGCGGCCGCAGCCACGATCTCGTCGAGCGCTTGCAGGTCACCTCGGGCGAAGTCTCCGAGCGCCTCGCCGGCGCCAGCGACAACCTCTCGACCATGCTCGACGGCCGTGCCAAGGAAATCGCGGGCTCGCTGGAAAAGACCGGCGTCGCCCTCACCCAGGGCCTCACGAACGAGGCGCAGAACGTCACCCGCGCGATCAGCGAGACCGGCATGCAGGTCGCGGAAACGCTGACCGCCCGCGTCGAGACCGTCAACGAAACGCTGAAGACCACCGGCGAGACCCTCGCCAAGGACATCTCCGCCCGCGGCGTCGAGGCGGCCGAGCGCTTCGAGGTCAGCAGCCGCAGCATGGTCTCGCTGATCGAGAGCCAGAGCGAGGCCCTGCAGCAGCGGCTGGCGGAATCCGGCGAGGCGCTGCGCAGCGTGCTTTCCGCCGAGGGCGAGAGCGTCACGGTGCGCCTCACCGAGGTCGGGCGCGGCGTCAACAGCCTGCTCAGCCGGCAGAACGAAGCCATCACCTCGCGCCTCAACGAGGTCGGCGAGAGCGTCCACAGCCTCATCGGCACGCATGGCGACGCGCTGGTCAGCCGTCTCAACGAAACCGTCCGGTCGGTCGACGACGTGCTGCGCGAGCGTGGCGAAGCGATCATCCTGCGAGTCAGCGACGCCAGCGAGACGCTGGGCGCCACCGTCGACAAGCATGGCGACACGCTGACCCACCGCATCACCGAGGTCGCCGACCGGGTGAACGGCCTCTTCAACGAGCAGGGCGGGAAACTGGTCACGCGCCTCAACGAGACCGGCGAAGCCGTCCATAGCCTGCTCGACGAGCAGGCCAGTGCACTGGTCGGGCGCGTCTCCGGCGCGGGGCGCGATCTCGCCCAGCTCGTCGGCGAGCAGAGCGACAGCGTCGTCGCCCGCGTCTCGGGTGCCGGCGCCGATGTGGCGCGGCTGCTCGAGGAGCGCAGCGAGTCGCTGGTCTCCAGCGTGTCCGGCGCGGTCAATGCCGTCGAAACCCGCCTGCGCGACGAGAGCGAGATCCTGGTCAGCCGCCTGGCCCAGGCGGGCCACGATGTCAGCCGCATCGTCGGCCAGGAAAGCGAGCGCATGATCTCCGGCCTGTCGGAGACCGGCGAGCGTGTCAGCGCCCTGCTCGAGGAGCAGACGGGCGCGATGACCGTGAAGGTTTCGCAGGCCGGGCTCGAGATCAAGGATCTGCTCGGCAACGAGAGCCAGCTCGTCGCCAGCCGCATCGCGGATGTCGGCCGCTCGGTCCACGGCATCCTCTCCGAGCGCAGCGGCGCCCTCATCAGCCGCCTCGCCGAAACCGGCGAAAGCATCGATCAGAAGCTGGACGAGCGCGGGCTGGCGCTGGCCGGCCGCATTACCGACGCGGTCGAAGGCGCGCGCGTGGCGCTGGAGCAGCAGCAGACCGGCTTCCTCGCCAGCGTCAGCGAAACCAGCGAGAAGGTCGGCCAGCTGCTCGGCGAGCACCGCGAGGCGACGGTTCGCGGTCTCGTCGACACCGGCCGCGAGGTCCACACGCTGCTCGGCGAGCAGAGCGAGGAACTGGCGCGCCGCATGACGGAAGCGACCCGCAGCCTCACCGAGACGATCAATGTCGATGGCCGCCATGTCGCCGACCGTGTCGTCGAGGCGACGCAGGGCCTGCGCGACACCTTCACCGTCCACGCCGAGGATGCGCGCACCATGCTCGCCGGCACCGGCCGCGAGATCGTGCTCGCCCTCACCCAGCAGGGCGGGCGCGTCAACGAGGCGCTCTCCGCCAACGCCCAGTCGATGCTGCGCTCGGTCGAGGACCGCGCGCAGGCGCTGACCGAGGCGCTGGCGACCCGCCACGACGCGCTGACCAAGCTCTTCGACGAGCGCGGCAACGAGCTCGTCCTGGCGCTGACCGACCAGAACGGACGCGTCGGCGAGGCCCTCGCGGCCAGCGCCGACTCGATGCTGCGCTCGGTCGAAGGCCGCGCCCAGGCGCTGGCCGACGCGCTGGCCAGCCGCCATGACGCGCTCAACCGCCTCTTCGACGAGCGCGGGCACGAGATGGAGACGGCGATCGGCATGCGCCTCGCCTCGCTCTCGCATCTCTTCGACAGCCAGGGCCGCGAGGTCGAGGAGAACCTCGCCGCGCGCCTCAACGCCTTCGAGGATCTCATCGTCCATCAGGGCGGCTCGCTCACGGCCAAGATCTCGGGCGATGCGCGCGAGCTCACCGAGGCGCTCAACACCGGCATCGCGCAGGTCGAGAAGCTGATCTCGCAGGACGGCGTCTCGCTGGCCGACAAGGTCGGCACCCGCGCCCTGGAGGCGGCCAGCCTCCTCGCCGAGCGCACCCGCGAGGCGGCGGATTCCATGGAGGGCCAGATCAAGCTGTTCGAGGAGCGCTCTGGCGCCAAGAGCGCCGAGATCGCCGGCGCGCTCGACAGCCTGATCGCCCGCATCGACGGTAGCCTCGGCTCGCGCGCCACCGCCCTCAACGAGGCGCTGGTCGAGCGCACGGTCGACATCGCCCGCGTGCTGGCGGAAGGCGGACGCGAGGTCACCCGCGCCCTGGCCGCCAAGGCGGACGAGATCGGCGAGGTCGTCACCTCCAAGAGCGAGTCGCTCACCCGCACCCTCAGCGACAAGGCCGACACGATCAACGCGACGCTCGGCGGCCGCGCGCTGCAGATCGCCGATACGCTCGACCAGAGCGTGGCGCGCTTCGAGGAGCGCGTGGTGGGTCGGCTCGACACCGTGTCGCAGACGCTCGACACGCGCGGCGAGGAGATCGCGTCGACCCTGCAGGGCCGTTCGGAGTTCATCGCCGCCTTGCTCAGCGAGCGTGCACAGGAACTGCGCGCCCTCTTCGAGCATAACGGCAACGGTGTGGTTTCCACGCTGACGGAGCAGAGCGAGGCGATCGCCGCCGCGCTCAACGAACGTGCCGAGCAGCTCCGGACGCTGTTCGACGATCGCGGGCTCGGCATCGTCGCCGCGCTCGGACGCCGGGGCGACGCCATCTCCAACGCGCTCGACCAGCGCAGCGAGCAGCTGCGTGTCCTCTTCGAGGGCAAGGGCGGCGATGTCGTCGAGGCGCTCGGCCGCCAGGGCGAGGCCATCTCCGGCGCGCTCGACGAGCGGACCGCGGCGCTGCGCGCCCTCTTCGATGCCAAGGGCAGCGGCATGGTCGAAGCGCTCGACGAGCGTGGCCAGGCTCTGGCCGCCGCCTTCACCGCCGCCGGCGAGACGGTGGTGCGGGCGCTGGAGCACCGCGGCAATGCCTTCGTCGCGGGTCTGCGCGACCGTGGCGCGGCGATCTCCAATGCGATCGAGACATCGTCCAATGCGCTGCGCGAGACGCTCGAATCCGGCTCGCGCCAGTCGATCGACGCGCTGGTCGGCACCAATGAGCAGCTGCGCGACGAGCTGGGCGGCATGCTGGGTCGCCTCGGCGAGGCCAACAAGCTGATGCAGCAGATCGTCAACGGCGCGAACAAGAACCTGGCCGCCGTCGAGAACAGCCTGTCGACCCGCGTCGGCGAGTTGCAGACCGTGATCAGCACGGTGATGGAAGAGGCCAACCGCGCCTCGCAGCAGGTCACCGCGCAGATCGCCGACCTCAAGGACTACTCCGAAGGCACGCTGCGCGAGACGACCGCCCTCGTCGCCAAGCTCGACGACAAGGGCGCCTCGCTCGGCGAGGTCACCCAGGCCAGCAGCGCGGCGCTCAACGCCGTGGTCGGCCGGCTCGAGCAGGTCGAGGCCCGCGTCGGCAAGGCGCTCGCCGAGCGGCGCGATTCGCTGGAGGAGCTGCACGCTCTGATCAACGGCCGTACCGAGGATGTCGAGGCGATCACCCGCTCCTTCGCCTCGCTGATCGACGAGTCGCTCGGCACCGCCGAGGCGCGCGCGCGCCAGATCGGCGCCGTGCTCTCCGACTCGGCCGAGGCGACGACCAGCGCCATCGCCCAGCAGTTCGAGACGATCCGTTCCGCGACCGGCAAGGAACGCGAGCGGACGGCCGAGGCGCTGCGCGCGGCCTATGCCCAGGTCACGACCGAGATCGACGGCGAGCTCTCGAAGGTAACCGACCGCTTCCAGAAGGCGGCGCAGGACATGCGCGGCGTCACGGTCGACATCCAGCGCGAGCTGGAAACCACCCGCGCCGAGCTGAAGCGCGGCGTCCTCGAGCTGCCGCAGGAGACGCAGGAATCGGCCTCGGCGATGCGCCGGGTCGTTGCCGAGCAGATCAAGGCGCTGAACGATCTCACCGAGATCGTGACCCGTTCCGGCCGGCGCGGCGACGTCTCGCTGCCGATCGAGCAGGCCCCGCCGCGCCGAGCCGCCGCCCCTGTGGTTTCCGCTCCGGCCGCGGCCCAGCCGGCCCCGGTCTATACGGCTCCGGCGCAGCCCAAGCCTCCAGCGGCTGAAGGCCCTGCGCTGCGCCCGTCGCTCGACGCCGCGCCGGAACCGACGCCCAGCGCGCCGCCTGCCCGGGCCGAGAGCCGCGTCGAGGCCAAGCCTGCGCCGCGCCCCGCGCCGGTTCAGGAGGCGCCGCGCCGCGCGCCCGAACCGCAGCAGCCGGCCAAGGCCGGCTGGCTCTCGGACCTGCTGGTCCGCGCCTCCCGCGACGACAAGGCGCCGGAGGTGAGCAAGCCGACGACGCATTCGATCGAGAAGCTCGATTCGCTCTCCGTCGACATCGCGCGGATGATCGACCATGACGCGGCCGTCGAGCTGTGGGACCGCTACAAGCGCGGCGAGCGCAACGTCTTCACCCGCCGGCTCTACACCCTGCAGGGCCAGCAGACCTTCGACGAGATCCGCCGCAAGTATCGGCGCGACATGGAGTTCCGCGAGACGGTCGATCGCTACATCGACGAGTTCGAGCGGCTGCTCGGCGAAGCGTCCAAGGACGACCGGGACTCGATGGTGGCGAAGACCTACCTCACCTCGGAGACCGGCAAGGTCTACACCATGCTGGCCCATGCCAGCGGGCGCTTCGAATAAGCGCCTGCCCTCCCTGCCATAGGCGCGGTCGATCTGTGAGATGAGAACGAAGATCACCCCGCGTTCGCGGGCAAAGCGCTTCAGCTCCCGAACCTGCCGCGACAGCTCCGGGGTGTCGCGGCGCTGATCGAGCAATTGCAGATAATCGATCAAAGCCAAGCGCTTGCAGGCGTTCGAGCACATCCCCGGGAGCATATTCCAGGGAGAAGAAGGCGCTGCGGCGTCCGGCCCGAGCCGCCTCGGCGGCCAGCGCGAGGCTCAGCAGCGTCTTTCCCTGGCCGGGGCGCCCCGCAACCAGCGCCAGATCGCCGGGCTCGAGTTGCCGGCAGAGTGCCGTGGCGGCGCTCGTGGCTGGTTGCTTGGCGGCGAGCAGTCCCCAGCTGCGATAGCCTTCCGCCGCGGCAATGCGGTCGAGCGCGGCATGGAGCGGGATTTGCTCCCGGCGATGCAGGAGCCTGGCCTTGCGTTTCAATTGATGGATCGGCACCGAGAGCTTCATGCGGAAACCTCCTATTGCGGGCAGGTAGCGCAATCCCTCCTCATGCGTGATGCCCGAACAGTCGGTCGAAGCGGCAAGGAACCCCGCCTGCAGATGCTTCCCCGCTGGAGGGGGGCGGCTCGGGCCAAGCCGGAATCGGAAGCTAGCCGGATTCGCCTCTCGCGGAAATCGCCCGCGTTGGCCTCCTCAGCCGAAAGGCTGTCTCAGCGCGCCCAGCGGACGATGTCGACCAGCACCTGCGACAGGGCGCGGTCGAGGGCTTGCGCCGCGCCCGGCCCATCCACCGCCGCGGCCGGAACACGCGCCGAGAACAGCTTCGCGCGCTGGATTCGGCCGCTCGTGTCGCCGACGATCTTGGCGGTGATCTCGACGACGGCCGTGCCCGACGCCGCGTCGATGTTGAAGCTGCGGATATCGGTCACGAGCTGGACGGTCGGCGTGATGCCCTGCCCCGGCGCGGAGACCGAGCCGATGCGGCTGGCGTTCTCGAAGGTCTGGATCAGCCGGGTCTGCACCAGCGCCGGCACCTGATCGGCCCATTGCGCCCCGCCGAGGAAGGAGAGCGCGCCGCCCGAATCCTTGACGATGACCCGGTCCGAATCCAGCGCCTGCACGGCGGTCGGCCGCGCGACCACCATCGTGGCATGCGAGCCGCCGACGCGCCCGAAGCCGCTCGGGGCCGTCAGGTCGAAGGTCGTCGGCGTCTGGCCGCCGCCGCACCCTGCCAGGGCGAGCCCGGCGGAGAGCGCCAGCACGCTCAGGCAGCGGCGGGCCATGGCGGTCTGGGGAACCTCGATCGTCATCGGCTAGCGCGATCCGTTGTATTGCGGGAGCGGCGGCTTGCCGCCGAAGATGAGTTGCTGCGGGTTACGTTCGAAATTCCGGAGCGTGCGATTGAGTTCCGTCAGCACGCGTTTGGCCTCCGAGACCGTGGAATCGACATTGCGCAACCCCGAACCGGTGAAGCGGTTGATTCCGACCGTGATCTCCGCCGTGCGCGCGTCGAGATTGTCGGCCAGCACGCGGATCGACTTCGCGGCGTCGGCGACCTCGTTCAGCGCGCTGCGGCCGTCGGGGCCCGAAGCCGTGTTCAGGAAGGCCTGTGCCCCCTTCAGCACGCCCTCGACCTGATCGGCCGCGCGATYGAGCTTCGCGGTGATCGAGGCGACATCCTTCACCGCCTTGCCGACATCCTCGCTGGAGCCGCCGAGCGCGCCGGTGAACTTGTCGACATTGTCGACGATGCTCGCGACCTTCTTCCGGTCCACGGATTGAACGACGCCGGTCAACTCCTCGCTGAGCGATTGCAGCTTCTGCGACAGCGGCTGGATGGTGTCGGCGATGTTGCCGAAGCCGGCCATCAGCTTGTCGAGCCCGTCGGAGTTCTTGCCGAGCGCCTCGGAGAATTTCTCGACATTGCGGACCGTGTTGTTGATCGGCTCGCGGTTCTGCTTGATCAGGCCGTCCAGCGAGGTCAGGACACCGTCCGCGCGCTGGGCGACGTTGCGAACGGTCTCGATGATGTCCTGCAGTTCCGAACGTTCGGCGATGATCGTCGCCATCGGCTCGCCGGGCTTGGCCTTCAGGACCGGCGCGTCGGGCGCGCCGCCGATGAGCTGGAGCGCGACGACGCCCGCAAGCCCCTGAGCTTCGATGCGCGCGCGCGTGTCTTCCCGGATGGGCGTGGTTGCGGCAACCTGGATGACGGCGTAGATCCGGCGCGGATCATCGGGCTGAAGCTCGATGCTCGTCACCTCGCCGACGCGCAAACCGTTGAACAGCACGCTCGAGCCGCGCCCGAGGCCCGTGACCGATCCGGTGAAGATCACGCGGATGTTGTCCTTGCGCCCGGCGCCGCCGCTGTTGAACCAGTAGACGAAGCCGAAGGCCGCAGCGAGCACCGCGAGGGTAAAAAGGCCGACGAGAGCGTAGTTCGCGCGCGATTCCATGGACTAGCCGTTCCGCTCTCGTTTCCCGGATTGTTGCCGGGCCGTGGCGCGCTCACCGCCGAAATAGGCCTTCAGCCAGGGATGGTCGGATTCCAGCATCGTCTCCAGCGTTCCGACCGCAATCACCTTCTTGTCCGCCAGCGCGGCGATTCGGTCGCAGGCATCATATAGACTGTCGAGATCGTGGGTCACCATGAAGACGGTGAGGCCGAGCGTCTGCTTCAGCGTCATGATGAGATCGTCGAACTCGGCCGCGCCGATCGGGTCGAGGCCGGAGGTCGGCTCGTCGAGGATCGATSGTGCCGCGCTGCTTGCGCACSAGSCCGAGGATCGTSCGGGTCAGCACCGATTTGCCCTGGCCGGAACCGCCGACGAAACCGAGGATCTCGCCGCGCATCACGTCCAGGTTGAGGCCATCCATGATGACCTTGTCACCGAAGGCGACCTTGAGGTCGCGCACCCGGATGACGGCGTCCGGCTCGCCCCGCCGGCCGGGTTCGCCCTCATTTCCGCGCCGGGCGGCCACCACGCGGGAGATCTCGTGCTCGCCCATCGTCAGAACTCGATCGAGGCGAAGAACATGGCGAAAAGCCCGTCSACGACGATGACCATGAAGATCGCCTTGACCACCGAGGCCGTGACCTGTCGGCCCAGCGATTCSGCCGAGCCCTTGACCGCCAGCCCTTCGATCGAGGCGATGAGCCCGATGACGAAGGCCATGAAAGGCGCCTTGATCAGGCCGACGGCGAAATGCTTCCAGGTGATGACCGATTGGAGCCGGGCCAGGAAGGTGTCGACGCCGATGCCGCCATAGAGCCAGGCGACGAGACCCGCGCCGGTCAGGCCCGCCATCGATGAGATGAAGGTTAGGATCGGCAGCGAGATGACCAGCGCCAGGATGCGCGGCACCACCAGCACCTCGATCGGATCGAGCCCCATCACGCGCAGCGCGTCGATCTCCTCGCGCATCTTCATCGAGCCGATCTCGGCAGTGAAGGCCGAGCCCGAGCGGCCGGCGATCATGATCGAGGTCAGGAGCACCGAAAGCTCGCGCAGGATGAGGATGCCCGTCAGGTTCACGACGAAGGCCGTCGCGCCGAACTGCTGGAGCTGAAAGATACCCTGCTGCGCGACGATGCAGCCGACGAGGAAGGAGATCAGCATGATGATCGGCGCGCCGTTGAAGGCGATCAGCTCGACCTGATTGACCAGCGAGGGGCCGCGGAATTTGCGCGGCCCGAGCAGCACGGCGACCGAGCCGACCACCACCTCGCCGAGGAACATGGCGCCGCCGACCATGTCGCGGCCGAAACGGATGATGGCCTCGCCGACATTGGCGAGCACGCTGACCACGCTGAAATGGTCCGGATGCAGCGGCACGTCCTCGTCATGGACCTTGACCTCGGCGAGCAGGATGCCGTGCTCGGGCCTGCGGCTGACGATCTCGACGGAGGCGCCCTGCCGCTCCTGCCTCGATTTCAGGCGGTTCAGGACATAGGCGCCGAGCGTGTCGAGCCGGGTCACGTCCGACAGGTCGAGGCGCGCATGCGCCGCTTGCGGCATGCGTCCGGCGATCTCGCCGATCAGCTTCTCCAGCCGCGGCGCCCGATCCGCGCTCCAGGACCCGGCCAGCGCGACTGCGAGCGTTCCGGCATCATCGCGGAAAATCGCCTGAGGCTCGGCGGTGTCAACGCTCGGCATATGCCCGTGATGTCCCTCACCCGGCCGAGCGGCACTCCTGCCGTTTCGGCGTCGCTCAGCGTCGGAATCCACCCCTTTGCCTTGTATTGCCGCGCCGGGGACGCTTGGCAAGCCGGACAGCCCCCGTGCGGCATTACGCCGGAGGAGCGTTGCCGAAGCGCCATAGCATGGAACCCCGCCTGCCCGCCGAAGCAGCAATTCCTTAAGAAATCGTCGCGCAATCTTGCCCCGTTCACGTTGCGGCCGTCACTGATTCGGCCGTCCCTTGCGAAGGCAGACCGGTCATGAGCGATGCCCGCTCCCTGACACCGCTGAGCCAAACCGACTTCGACGCCATCGAGGCGGCGGTGATGGAGACGTCGCGCGGCCGCTGGTTCATGGCCGAATACGCCAAGCGCAACCGGCAGGCGGACACCGCTCAGCTCCTGACCGCGATCGGCCGGATCGAGCGCGTCGTCGGCCTCGGCGTGCAGGAGACGAGCCGGGATGCCAGCCTGATCGAAGCCGCCGCCCTGATCAGCGACCTGCGCATCGATCTCGAACGGATCAGCGGCAGGTCCCAGGAACGCGCCTCCGGCCTCGCCATGCAG
>NZ_JBFRDQ010000151.1:0-10290 GCF_052113865.1 Allobosea sp. TAB14
CCGTGACGCTCCGCCGCCTCGGCAGCCAGGCGCAGACGGTGATGCCGTTGTCGGAGGCGATCGCCGCCTTGACGCAGGAAGCGCTGGCGCCGGATCTGGTGCGCAGGCAAAAGGCGCGCGCGGCCTGAGGCATTCTCGTCATGCTCGGGCTTGACCCGAGCATCTCGGGGCGGAAGAGCGTCTCATCCTGCACGGGATTCTCGGGTCGAAGCTTTGCTTCGCCCGAGAATGACGGTTTCGGAGAAATGACGGCTTGCCTTGGCCGCCTCTGGTAAAAGCCCGCGAGCTCATGGCAGATAGCAGGCAATGCTGACCGGTTCCTACCGCAAACGGCTCGAAGCCGACCTGATCCGCTGGGCTCACGAAGGCTGGATCACGCCCGACGGCGCCAGTGCCATCAGGCGCGACGTCGCCCGCGAACATGCGGGCTTCCGCCTGCCGGCCCTGCTCGGGCTGTTCGGCGGGCTCTTGATCGCCTCCTCCGTCGCCGCCTTCGTCGCGGCGAACTGGGAGGCGATTCCGCGCCTCGTCAAGCTCGCCATGATCCTCGCCGGCATCGCGGTCGCCTTCGCCGTCGCCTATCGCCTGCAGAAGGCCGGCTCGACCGGCGGGGCCGATGCCGCGACGACCTGCGGCGTGCTGATCTTCGGCGCCGGGCTCGCGCTCGTCGGGCAGATGTACCATCTGCCGGCGGACTGGCCGGGCGGCGCGATGCTGGTCGCGCTCGGCGCCTTGGTCGCGGCCTTCCTGATGCGCTCGAACGGGGCGCTGGCGATCGCCTTCGTCGCGCTCTGCGCCTGGAGCGGCGGGCGCTGGGACGAGGCGGCCAGCGGGATGCATTACGGCTTCTTCGCACTCTATCTGCCGGCGCTCTGGATCGCGCTCTCCCGCGGTAACCGGCTGGTGCACCACCTTGCCGTGCTCGCAGCGGCCTTCTGGCTCGGCATGGCGCCGGGACAGTGGCTCCTGAACTCCTTCGATTATGGCCTGCTGGCCTATGGGCTTGCGATCTCCGTCGCCTTCGTCGCCCTGGGCGCCCTTGCGCTCGACCGGGGCGGGCCGGCGCTTCTGACGGCCTGCCTGCCCTGGGGGCTGATCGGCCTCGTGATCGTGCTCAATAGCGAATTGGCCCGCATTCTCGATGCGAGTGAGGCGCGGGCGGGGCACGCCTTCCTGTTCGTGTTCTACGCCTATGCCGCGGCCGTTCCGGTGAGCGTCCTGCTGGGTGCGATCGCGCGCGAGCGGCGCTTCGCCTGGCCGCTGGCGGCGGGGCTGCTGCTGGCGCTTCTGGTGCCGGTGTTGTTCTGGAGCGACCGCGTCTCCGGCATGCCCGGCAAGATCGCGGTGGCAAGCCTCGTGCTCCTGGCGGCGACGGCGCTGGTCATCGCTGGCGCGGCCGGCGGCATCCGGCGCATTCTGACGGCGGGCTCGATCCTGTTCGGCGTCGCCATCCTGATCCTGCTCTGGCAGACCATCGGCACGCTGCTCGACCAATCGCTGTTCTTCCTGTTGGCCGGCGCCGCGCTGCTCGTCACAGCCTGGGGCGCGCGGCGGCTGTTCGCCAGGCTCAACGGCCCGACCGGGGAGGCCGCGTGATGCGTGCGCTCTCCGTCGATGCGATCGCTGCAAAGGTGCCGCTGCTCTGGCGGGCCGTGGCGACCGCGCTGCTGCTGGCGCTCGGGCTGCTTGCGCTGGTGCAGCAGCGGGCCGGCATCCTGAGCAGCGGAACGGAAATCCGCCTGCGCACCGTGCCGGTCGATCCGCGCGACCTGTTCCGTGGCGACTATGTCGTGCTGGCCTATCCGATCAGCGTGGTCGACACCGGCAAGGACGGTGCCGGCTATACGCGCGGCGAGACCGTCTATGTCACGCTCAGGCGTGACGGCGAGGGCTTCGCGCGCGCCGCCGGCGTATCGCGCGACCGGCCCGCGACCAGCGGTGACACGGTTGTGATCGCCGGCCGCGTGACCTCGACCAGCGCCTGTGCGCTGAACGATGCCGGGGAGTTCGACTGCTCCGGCGACCGCCGGCGGCTGCGCATCGCCTATGGCATCGAGAGCTATTTCGTGCCGCAGGGCGAGGGCAAGGCGATCGAGACGACCGACAAGGCCCGCGTCGAGGTCGTCGCGGCCGTCTCGGCCTCGGGGCAAGCCGCGATCAAGCGGCTCTTGATCGACGGCAAGCCGGTCTATGCCGAACCGCCTTATTGAGGCGCCATAGCAGCGGACCGAAAGCCGGATCCGCCTTTTGGAAAGATCCGGCGCGACAACGCAGGCATGGTTGCTGCGATTGCGCCCGGCGGGGCGTGCGGTGAGCTACGGAATCGTATTCAGTCCGATGCTGTAGGCCTTTGTTTTTGCTGCGTCTTTCTCCGAAAATCGCATTCCGCTTTTCTGGCCGATGCGCCACGCGATCCTCACAGTTTCTCGATCGCCATGTTCCAGCCGCAGAGATGCAATTTCCTGCGGCCGCCTGCGTCACACGGGGTTGTGACATTGCGCCGCGTGACGCCCGGCATGCCGAGTTATATGAACGGCAGATGAACGGATTCTGCAGATGACGTTCATCTTCCCGTCGGTGGGATGGAACCGGCCGCCCGGAGCGGGCGTTTCCCTTCCCGACCGACAGAGCCTGCCAGAGGACTGCCTTTCGTGTCCCTAGACTCGTCATTCAAGCGCTTCATGCTGTTCGGCCGTCCAGCCGAAGGCGGAGCGCTTCGTGCGGCGGGGCGCGATACACGGATCGACATGGTGCGCGGGCTCGCGCTGCTGATCATCTTCATCAACCACATGCCGGGGAACGTGGTTTCGGCCTATATGCCGAACAATTTCGGGTTCTCCGATGCGGCCGACGCCTTCGTGCTCCTGGCCGGCGTTTCCGCGACCTTCGCCTATGGCGGGTTGATCGAAACGCGCGGCTTCTCAATTGCGGCGCTGAAGCTCGGCGGCCGGCTCTGGACGCTCTACATCGCCCATCTGGCGGTGTTCATCCTCGTCTGCGGCGTGATCGCGGTCGCGGTGACGCAGACCCAGAACCCGCTCTACATCGAGGCGATCAACATCCAGCC
Organism: Allobosea sp. TAB14; assembly: GCF_052113865.1. Lineage (NCBI taxonomy): Bacteria > Pseudomonadati > Pseudomonadota > Alphaproteobacteria > Hyphomicrobiales > Alloboseaceae > Allobosea > Allobosea sp. TAB14. The sequence continues at coordinate 3,068 of NZ_JBFRDQ010000151.1, forward strand.
CTTCTTCCGCGACACGGGAGAAGCGCTGATCGGCGCGCTGACGCTGACCTACCAGCCCTCCTATCTCGACATCCTTCCGCTCTACATCGTGTTGCTGGCCCTGTTTCCGGCGATCTATTACGGCGTGYGCCTCAGCCCGGCGCTGACGCTGTTCTGCTCGCTGGCGATCTGGCAGGTGGCGCTGGCGCTCGATCTGCATTTGCCGAATTCCGGCGGCCATTGGTTCTTCAACCCCTTCGCCTGGCAGGTGATCTTCACGCTCGGCGTCATTCTCGGCCGCTCGGTGCAGCTCGGGGTCACGATGCCACGGCTGCGCTGGCTCGATGCGGCGGCCGTCGCCTTCCTCCTCTTCGCCTGGCTGGTGAAGATCCCGACGGGCAACCCGACGGGCATCGCCCTGCTGAACGACTGGTTCGATTCCGTTCAGCTCGGCTCCGACAAGACCAATCTCGCCTGGAGCCGACTTTTCCATCTCGGAGCTCTGGCCTGGCTCGTCATCCGCTGGCTGCCGGCCGGCGGCATGCTCACGCGCTCGGCCGTCGGGCGGGCGTTGGCTTGCTCGGGACGCAACTCGCTGCATGTCTTCTGCGTTGGTATCGTACTTGCGATCATCGGGCAGATCGTGCTGGCGGAAACGTCTTTTGCCCTGGACGTCCAGTTGCTGCTCTGCGCCGGTGGGGTTACACTCTTGACAGGGCTAGGGATTTTCCTGTCGTGGTACCGTTCGATCACGAGTCGCGATCAGCGCGCGGAGCCTGCCAAGGCTCCCGGCGTGGCATCCAGCGCACAGGCGCGGCTGCCATCTTTCTCTTCGCGCTGACCTCGCTCGCGCTGGCCGCTCCTCCCGTTTCGCCTGCCTCCGTCGATATGCGCTGCCGCGCCGGCGCGATGCAGGCGTTCCAGCCGGTGCTTCCGGCGGCCCGCAAGGCGATGCAGGAGACGGGACGGCTCACCGTCGTCGCGCTCGGCTCCTCCACCACGGCCGGCTCGGGCGCCAGCGCGGAGGACAGGAGCTATCCCTTCGTTCTGCAGACGGAACTGCGCCGGCGCCTGCCGGGAGCCGAAGTCCGGGTTCTCAACAAGGGCGTGGGCGGCCAGTCGGCCTATGACATGCTGTTGCGCATGGATACCGATGTGATCGAGGAGAAGCCCTCGATCGTGATCTGGCAGACGGTGGTCAACGACGCGATCCGCGACATCGGCACGGAAAAGCTGACCAAGATCCTGCGCAAGGGCATCRCCAAGGCCCGCGCCGCCGGCATCGACATGATCCTGATGGATCTGCCGTGGCTGCCTCGGGAGGAGCGCTATCCGCAACTCGACGATTATCGGGCCGTGCTGACGAAGACGGCGGAGCAGCAGGGAGCCGCCTTGTTCCCGCGCTATGCGATGATGAAGGGCTGGTCGCGCTCGAAGCAGTTCACCGAAGAGGAACTCGTCGGCATGGATGGGCTGCATCTCGTCGATGCCGGCTATCGCTGCCTCGCCTCGCGCATCGCCGACGGCATCGTCGCGGCCGTGGGGGACATTCGAATCCGCACTGTCAGCAAGAAAGCCGAAACGGTCGACTGAGGGCGCGTTGCCTTTCGAGGGCGAAGTCGGCAGGTTCCGGCGGGCAACGGCAAGCGCGCTATTTGGCCAGCACCTCGATATCGCGGTCGATGCCGGACTCGACCTTGAAATCGCGCGAATAGACCTGCCCCTCCTGCCGGGCGATCAGCACATAATCGCCCTCGGCGAGGATCACCTGCGGGAAGGCGCCGATCGCCTCGCGGATGACGTCGCCGCCCGGCGTCAGCACGCTGAAGGCGGTGCCGGCGAAGGCTTCTCCCCCTGCCGTTGCGACGAGCTTCAGCGTGACCTTGGCGGCGCGGTGATGCAGCGTCGCATCGGTGACCTTGCCGGTCTCGACGCGGACATCGGCGCGCTGGATGGCGTTGGAATCGCCATAGGTCGAGACGACGTGATAGGTCCCCTCGGGCAGGCGGATGAGGTCGCCGGCCTTGGCCTCGCCGGTCACGAGGCGTCCTTCCGAATTGCCCTGGAGGGGCACGAAGACCTGGAAGGAGAGCAGCCCGGCCGGAATCGGCGCATCGCCGATCGAGCCGGCCAGCGTCAGCGCGCCGGCGCTGATCTGGACCTGATCGTTGACGCCCTGGGAGCCGAGGCTGATCCGCTTGGTGCCGCTGGCGAAGCCGTAAGCCGCGTGGACGATGTAGTTGCCCGGCGGAAGCATGAAGTTCGGCGTGGCGTCGGTGGAGCGCGCGACGATGCGCGGGGCCGAGCCGTCCGCCGTCTCGCTCAGGATGCGCCAGTTCAGGCCGGAGCGGATCGGCTTGCGATCGCTGGCAAACTGGGCGGAGACAGAGAGGCGGGCGACGGCGGCCTGCGCGCCGGGTTGGTCCTGCACGCTCTGGGCGGCCGGCGGGGGCATGGTGTCGACGGCGGGAGCCGGGGCCGGAGCCTGGGCCAAGGTTACCTGGGCCAGAGCAAGCTGGGCGAAGGCGAGAGCAGGCACGAGCAAGGCCGCGAAGCGGCAGAGCCCGCCGATCTTGCGGCGGCCAGCTTCAAAGCCATCCAATTCAAACATGCTTTTCGTCCCTAGAGCCCTTGCGGCGATGTATGAGCAGGCTCGCTTGTCCTCATCATGGCGAAGGCATAGGTCTCGACCATCGCCATAGCCCGGATGTTTCATGACCGATACGCTCTCCCTGCTCAAGCTGCGTCGCTCGGTGCCGCCGCAGTTCCTCGCCGCTCCCGGACCCGAGGGTGCCGAACTCGGCGAGCTTCTCGCCATCGCCGCGCGGGTACCCGACCATGGCAAGCTCGTGCCCTGGCGCTTCATCGTCTTCGCGGGCGAGGCGCGCGAGAAGGCGGCCGATGTCGTCGCGCGGGTCTTCCGCGAGCGCAACCCGCAGGCCAGCGCGGACCAGGTCGAATTCGAGCGCAAGCGCCTGACCCATGCGCCGGTGATCGTCGCGGTGGTGTCGCGGGCGCGCGAGCACGCCAAGATCCCGCTCTGGGAGCAGGAATTGTCGGCCGGCGCCGTCTGCATGACCTTGCTCGTCGCCGCCTATGCCAAGGGCTATGCCGGCTCCTGGCTGACGAACTGGTTCTCGTTCGACCGCGAGGTGCTGACGGCATTCGGCCTCGCCGCGGACGAGCGCATGGCCGGTTTCGTCCATATCGGCACGCCGACGGCGCCGATCACCGATCGCGATCGGCCGGTGATGGCGGACATCATCAGCTATTACGGAGCCTGACGCGATGATCTACTCGGCGACGCGGGAGGATCTCGGCTTCGCGCATGATCCGTTCAAGGCCATCGTCGCGCCGCGGCCGATCGGCTGGATCACGGCGCTCAGCGCGAAGGGGGAGGTCAATCTCTCGCCCTACAGCTTCTTCAACGCGATCTCCTCGCGGCCGAACCTCGTGATGTTCTCCTCGGAGAACAAGAAGGACGCGGTGAGCTTCATCGAGGAAACGGGCGAGTTCACCTGCTCGCTCGTCTCGGGCGCGCTGATGCAGCAGATGAACCTGACCTCGGCGCCGCTGCCGCGCGGGCAGAGCGAATACCCTCATGCCGGGCTGGAGATGGCGCCGTCCCGCTTCGTCAAGCCGCCGCGGGTCGCGGGCACGCCGGCTGCGCTCGAATGCAGATCCGTCTCGATCCAGCAATTGCGCGACATCGACGGCAACGACGTGCCGCGCTGGATGGTGATCGGCCAGGTCCTCGGCATCTTCATCGACGATGCCTTCGTCAAGGACGGGCGCTTCGACACGGCCGGAGCCAATCCGATCGCGCGCTGCGGCTATGCCGACTATGCCGAGGTGACGAGCGTGTTCTCGCTCCAGCGGCCGGCGGGCGGGTAGGGCGGTCGTTGGGCTGCCGTCATTCTCGGGTCGAGCCCGAGCATGACGCCCCGTGGCCGCCGGCTTCAGCCCGCCAGCGGTCCCTTGACCCGGTAGTCGCCGAGCTCGGCGAGCGCGCGATTGATCGTCTCGGCGTCGAGGCCGGCGCCTTCCGGGAGCGTCAGGCGCGGCGGCTCCAGCGTCACCGTCGCGCCGGGTGAAAGCGTCATCGCCGCGCGCTGGACGCGCGAGGCGCAGCCGCCGCAATGCATGCCCGATACCTCGAAAACCTGAGTCATTGGAATCGCCTCCGGCACATCATTCAGCCAGTTTCTGAGCGCGGGCCTTCAGACGCTCCGCCCTGATGAGATGGGGACGATCCAGCATTTCGCCATCGAGCCCGATCACGCCGGCGCCTGGATTGGCGGCGAAGAGCGCGATGATCTGCTCGGCCCTGGCGAGAGCTTCGGGCGAGGGCGCGAAAACCTCGTTGATGGGGGCAACCTGCGCCGGGTGGATCGCCATCTTGCCGGTGAAGCCGTCGCGCCGTGCCGCGAGGCATTCGGCCCGCAATCCCGCATCGTCGCGGAAATTGGTGAAGACGGTGTCGATCGCATCGATCTGCGCGGCGCTGGCGCCGAACAGGGTGAGGGCGCGGGCGAGGCGGTAGGGATCGGTATAGGAGCCGTCCTGCAGCCGGTTGGTCTCGGCGCCGAGATCGGCGGAGAGGTCCTCGGCGCCCCAGGTCAGCGCAAGCAGGCGGTGCGAGGCGCGGGCATAGGTGCCGAGCCCGAAGATGCCCTTGCCGTTCTCGGTCGCGATCGGGAGGATGCCGGTCGCGCCGTCGGGCAGGTCGGCTTCCGCCTCGCGCACCGCGATCCTGGCGGCGAGGTGGCCGACATCGATGCCGCCTTCCGATTTCGGGAGCATGATCGCATCCGGCGCGCCGGGCATGACCGCGTCGAGATCGGCGTCGCYCATGCCGCTGGCGAGGCCGTTGATCCGCACGATCAGCAAGGGGCGCTTCGGCAGGGCGCGGGCCGCCTGCAGGAAGTCGCGCGTGATGATGCGGGCCTGCGGCTTGGCGTCGAGCGCGACGGAGTCCTCGAGGTCGAGGATCAGCGCGTCGGCGCCGCTCTCCAGACCCTTCTGCTGCTTCTTCGGGCTGTCACCCGGCACGAACAGGAGCGAGCGCATCCGCGTCAGACCGCGATCGTGGCGGGGGYGGGGCGCTTGCGCATGAAGGCCTGGCGGCGGCACTGCGCGACCAGCGTGCCGTCCTGCTTGTAGGCTTTGTGAAGAAACTCGACGATCCCGGCATCGGGGCGCGAGCGCGACTCGCGCTTGGCGGCGATCTCGGTGGTGCAATTCACCGTGTCGCCCTCGAAGAGCGGGGCGGGGAAGGTGACGTCGGTCATGCCGAGATTGCCGATGGTGGTGCCGACGGTGGTGTCGTTCACGGAGATACCGATCATCAGCCCGAGCGTGAACAGCGAGTTCATCAGCGGCTTGCCCCACTCCGTTTCGGTCGCGCAGAAATGCGCATCGATATGAAGGGGTTGCGGGTTCAGCGTCATGTTGGAGAACAGCATGTTGTCCATCTGCGTGACGGTCCGCGTCAGGCGGTGCTCGATGACAGCGCCGATCTGGAAGTCCTCGAAATAGATCCCGCCGCGCTTGTGACGCTCCAGTTCTGCCATCGACCTTCTCCGCATTCACAAAGCCAGCATTGAGCCGGCGCGAAAGTGGTAAAGCGCGTTCCGCGGAGAGGGAAGCGGAAAGCGGCGGCGTTAAGGAACGGCGGGCGGCCTTAACCCTTCGCTTACCATAATGGAGGCAATCTTGTGGCGCGTCCCCGCAGCCTCGCGGCGAGCCGCGCCCGAGACCGTCGATGTTCCTTTTCACCACGCCGCCGAGCCGCGAGACCCAGCCCGCCGCCAACCCGGTCGTCAGCGCCATTCGCGAGGGCGCGGATCGGACCGGCGCGGGCTTCGACTATCTGCTCAAGACGGCGCAGCGGGAATCGTCGCTGACACCGGACGCCAAGGCGAAATCCTCGAGCGCGACCGGCCTGTTTCAGTTCATCGAGCAGACCTGGCTGTCGATGGTGAAGCAGGAGGGGCCGAAGCAGGGCCTGCAGAACTACGCCGACGCCATCAACGACAGTGGCGGCCGGCTGACCGTCGCCGACCCGGCGCTGCGCGAGAAGATCCTGCAATTGCGCAACGACCCCCAGGTTTCCGCCGTCATGGCGGGTGCGCTGACCCAGAAGAACCGCGACCAGCTCGCTGGCGCGCTCGGGCGCCAGCCGCAGGCGGGCGAGCTCTACATGGCCCATGTGCTGGGCGCGCGCGGCGCATCCGATCTGATCCGGGCGGCCGCGAGCGATCCGAGCCGCATTGCGGCGCGCGACTTTCCCGAGGCCGCCGCGGCCAATCGCGGCATCTTCTACGACAAGGCCGGCCGGGCACGCAGCGTCCAGGAGGTCTATGGCGTGCTGGCGGCGAGCCATGCCAGCACCCAGCTTGCAGCGGCATCGACGACGAGCGGCAACGCAACGACGGAGGAGACGCCGGTCGCCGAGATCGCGGCGGCGCTGCAGCCAGGCCGCGCGCATGGGCTGATCGGGCTGTTCTCGACCGGGGGCTCGCGTGAGCCCGTCTCGAAGGCCGTCGCCAATCTCTGGACGTCGCCGCGCGCCAACGGCACCCGGACGGCCGCGCTGGACAGCGGCGAGCGTTATTTCCCACGCGTCAAGAGCGACGCGGCATCCTCGGCTGCCGTGGACGGCGCGCGCTCCGGCGACGCCGGCGGTCAGGGCAGGGCGATGGCCGCGCCGCTGCCGCCCACCCGCCCGGCTGATCTTGCCTTGCCGGCGACGGGCTCCGCGCAGGCTGCCGGCAAGGCCAGGCGCGGGCCGCTCCAGCAGCGCCTCGCGAAGGGCGCCATTGTCGCCGCAGCGCTCGATCATCCGCTCGAAGGAGAAATCGGGAATCTCGGCCGTACGGTTATTGGCGAGCGTCAGGAGTGCTTCCTCGCCGCCGACCTCGGCCAGAGCTGCGGCCACGCCCGCGGGCAGGCAACGGCGTATGGCGACGGCGCGCTGGGCGAGCAGGTCACCGACGGCCGCCGCATCGACGAGATCCGCCTCGGTGAACACCGGGGAATGCGCCAGCATCAGGGCCGCGACATCGCTCTGGTCCGCGATCAGCCCGAGCGCGAGATTGCGCGGCGTATGCGGCGAAGGCGCCATCTCCTCGGCGATGGCCCGCCGCACCAACGGCGAGGGATCGTCGATCAGCGCGATCAGGGCCGTCTCGGCCTCGGCGCGATCCTCCGGCGAGAGGCTGGAGCGCAGATAGGCGCCGGCG
>NZ_JBFRDQ010000152.1:0-10278 GCF_052113865.1 Allobosea sp. TAB14
GCCCTGCACCACCGCCACGCGCGCCGAGACCGCGCTCATCGACCGCGCGATGTCGTCCGCCAGCGAGATCACCCGCGACGACTTCGTGCCAGGCGCGGGTTCGAGCTCGTAAAGCGTCACCACAGGGCCGGGGCAGGCCTGGACGATCTCGCCCCTGACGTTGAAGTCTTCGAGCACGCCTTCGAGGAGGCCGGCATTCTGCTGCAGCACCTCGACCGGCATGGTTTCTTCCGGCGTCTGCGGGGGCTCGGCCAGGAATTCGATCGGCGGAAGCTGGAAGCCGATCGGCTGCTCCGCTTGGCGGGCGGGCGCCTTCCGCACCCGAGCGGCCGGGGCGGCGGGCCGAACGGGGGCTTCGACGGCTTCGGTCGTCATGGGGTCGGTCGCGGCTTTCGCAGGCGCCTCGGGCGCTTTCGCGACGACCGGTGGGGCGAATGGCAGCACGGCCGGTTGAGGCGCCATCGAGATGCGCAGATTCACCGAATAGCCCGACCAGAGCGAGCGGACGCCCGGATTGGCCATCGCTTGAACCGGTGCAGCGGCTTCGACCACCGGCAAGATCGGCTCCTCCGCCTCCCACGGTTCATCGGCGATGGAATCGTCTTCCCACGCCATCGTCTCCATGGTCCTGAGAACGGGAGCGGTCACCTCGCTCTCGTCGCGGCCGATCTCGGGCACGAGATCCCAGAAGGCGTGGTCCGAGAGGAAGGCGAAGGGCGTCGAGCGCGGCTCCGCCGGGATCTCCGTCGACTGGCGCGCGTTCGCGAAGGCGGCCTCGTCGCGTTCCGGGGCTTCATCCTCGGGCCAGATTTCGGGCGCGATATCCTCGATCGATGCGAGATCGGGCTCGGGCATTGTCTCGACCGGCGCTGCGGCCTGCAGATAGGTCTCGCTGTCGGGCGTGCCCCAGATCTCTCGCATCAGATGCTTGGGCGTGCGCCAGAAGCGGACGCGCGTCGAATCGGCCAGGGTCACGGCGTGCGGATGGCCGCCGCTGAACATCAGCGGAGGGCTCTGCCTCTCGGTTGCCTGCTCCGTCGGCGCCTGCCGCGCTTTGCGCGTCGAGCGGACATAGACCGGTGCGGACGGCTCAGCGGCGGGGCCGCGATTCGTCACGACGCCGGGCGTGTGAGGCGCGCCTGAACTTCGCAGGGATTCGTCTGCAGGATCAGCCTGATAATCGCCGGGTGCGAAGCTGTTGGTTCGCTGATGACGGTCGCGTTTATACATCGGAGACAGCGAACACTACTACTGGCCAACTCGGTCTTCTGGCCTAACCGGGCAGGGTTAACGGCGCATAAACGGGTGCAGGGCGAGGCCGGATAAATCGGCAGCAAACCTGCCTGGACATTCGCGTGGGCCTCCTCGGGATGAGGGCTTACCTTTCCAAACGGATTTCACGCCGGCCGCGTCGCTGCGCCGAGCGCCAGGAACGCCTCGATGGCGGGAGAGGCTCGGTCAGGGCGATGCGCGAGCCAGGTGGCGAGCGAGGGCGCCGGCTCCGTCAGCCGCCGCGTCACGACATTGTCGAAGCGGATATTGGCGAAGGAGGAGGCCATCACCGTCAGCCCGACGCCGGCCGCGACGAGGCCGATGATGGTGGCCGGCTCCCGTGCCTCCTGCACGATACGCGGCCGGAAGCCGGCCTGGCGGCACAGCTCGATGAACTGATCGTAGGTGCTGGTGGCCGCCTCGCGGGAGAAATGCACGAAGGCATCGCGCTCGAGCTCGGCAAGTGCGACGCGCTGCCGGGCAGGGGAACCGCCGAGGCGGTGGCTGCGTGGCAGGAAGAGCAGGAGTTCCTCGCGCTGCATCTCCAGCGTCGCAAGCCGCGGATCGGCGAGCGCCGGATCGTCCGGCATGCGCAGGAAGGCGAGGTCGAGCCCGCCGTCCAGAAGCTCCTGCATCTGCACATGGCTGTTCATTTCCCGCAGCGTCAGATGCACGTCCGGCCGCTGCTCGCGGAAGCTGTGGATCAGCGTCGGCATGATCGTCGCGAGCGGCGCGGACGCAGTGAAGCCGATGCGCAATTCGCCGATCTCGCCGCGCCCGGCCCGGCGGCCGATGGTCAGTGCCAGTTCCGCCCGCGCCAGCACGGCGCGCGCCTCGGGCAGGAAGATCCGGCCGGCCGCGGTGAGTTCGACCCGGCGGCTGGTGCGGGCGAAGAGCTCGGCGTCGAGCTCCCGTTCGAGCGCGTGGATCTGCTGGCTCAGCGGTGGCTGCGAGATGCCGAGACGCTGCGCGGCACGGCCGAAATGCAGCTCTTCCGCGAGCACGGCGAAATAGCGGAGATGGCGGAGATCCATTCGCAAAACCTATCGATCGGAACCAAATCGATATTGGACAATATCGGGCCCAACTTCCATCTCAACCAACGCGCGCAGCGTGACCTGCGCTGCGGAACTGACAATCATGACCGAAATGACCTCCCCTCAGTCGCTGCGCATCGAGACGCCTGTCGCGCTCGACATCGCGGAGCCCGAGGCCGACAGCCGGATTCGCCGGGGCACGCGCGGTTTCCGCCTGACCAACCTTGCCTTGTTCTCCGCCGGTTTCTCCACCTTCGCGCTGGTCTATTGCGTGCAGCCGCTGATGCCGGTGTTCTCGCAGGAATTCGGCATCACCCCGGCCCAGAGCAGCCTGGCGCTGTCGGCGACCACCGGCACGCTCGCTTTCGCGATGCTGGTCGCGAGCTCGCTCTCGGAGATCGTCGGGCGCAAGCCCGTGATGGTGGCCTCGCTCCTGGCCTCGGCCGTGCTGATGATGCTGAGTGCCTTCGCGCGCAATTGGCACGACCTCGTGCTGCTGCGCGCGCTGGCGGGCATCACCTTCAGCGGCTTGCCGGCGGTGGCCATGGCCTATGTCAGCGAGGAGATGCATGCCGAGTCGGTCGGCCTCGCCATGGGGCTCTATATCGGCGGCAGCGGCCTCGGCGGGCTTGGCGGCCGCGCCATCACCGGCGTCATCGCGGATTTTTCGTCCTGGCGCATCGGGCTTTTCGCCGTCGGCCTCGTCGGCGTCGTCTGCGGGCTGGTGCTCTGGCGCACCTTGCCGGCCTCGCGGCATTTCCGGCGCGTTGCGCCCTCCGTCAGGGCACTCGCCGGCTCCTTCGCGGTGCATCTGCGCGACGGGCGCCTGCGCCTTCTGTTCCTGGAAGGCTTCCTCCTGCTCGGCAGCTTCGTCTGCGTCTACAACTACACCGGCTACCGGCTGATGCAGCCGCCCTTCTCGCTGAGCCAGGTGGCCGTCAGCTTCATCTTCGCGGTCTATCTCGTCGGCATCCTGTCTTCGGCCTGGATCGGCGATCTGGCGGGGCGGCTCGGCCGGGGACCGATGTTGTGCCTGTCGCTCGGCCTGATGCTCCTTGGCGTGCTGGCGACATTGTCTTCCTCCCTCCCGGTGATCGTGCTCGGCATGGCCGTGCTGACCGGCGGCTTCTTCGGGGCGCACGCCACCGCATCGGGCTGGGTCGGCGCGAAGGCTCAGCACGCCAGGGCCCAGGCCTCCTCGCTCTATCTCTTCGCCTACTATCTCGGTTCGAGTGCGGTCGGCACGCTCGGCGGTGTCTTCTGGGCGCAGGCGGGCTGGGGCGGCGTGGTCGGGTTGATCAGCGCGCTCCTTCTCGTGGGCTTTGTCTGCGCCGCCTGGCTGACGATGCGGCCCGGGCCGGCGGGAACGGGCGCTCGCGCCTGAGTTTGCGAGGCTGCGTCGACTAAGTCTTGCCCTCTGGAGAGCGGCTCGAAGCGAGTCCTTCGCGGAACTCCTGGCCGGATCAGCGGGTTCATCCGCTGTTCCCGATGGAGGAGGACGAGATGCCAGCCAAATCCGCTGCTCAGCAAAAGGCCGCCGGAGCCGCGCTTGCGGCCAAGCGCGGCGACATGAAGAAGAGCAAGCTCCAGGGCGCTTCGAAGTCGATGGAGAAATCGATGAGCGAGAGCGAGCTSGAGAAGATGGCTTCCACCAAGCGCAAGGGCAAGCCCGAGCACGTCTCCAAGCACTGACGGTGGCCGAGGCGTCGGCCGCGTACCGGCACTGCGTCGGCCGGCGCCGGGGCGCCTACAGATAGGGCGGCGTGCAGGCGCTGACCACGACGCAGCGTTCCGTGCCGATATTGCGGAAGCGATGGGGGACGCGGCTGTCGAAGAGGTAGGCTTCGCCCGGGCTCAGCACCTTGATCTGGTCGCCGACGGTGATCTCGAGTTCGCCCGAGAGGATGACGCCGCCCTCATGCGAGTTGTGCTTGAGCATGGCGACGCCGGTATCGGCGCCGGGCTCGTAATATTCGTGCAGGATCTGGAGATTGTGGGCCTTGGCGTCTCCGACCTGGCGGAACGACATCCTGCCCCGGCTCTCCCCGCCATTGACCTGATGCAGGCGCGAGGTCAGGTCGATGAGGTCGTCGGCCTCGAAGAAGACCTTGTCGCGCGGCGTGCGCGCTTCGTCGAAAAAATTGACCATGCTCATCGGGATGCCGTCGAGGATCTTCCGCAGCGATGCGACCGACGGGCTGTTCCGATTCTGCTCGATCAGCGAGATCAGGCTATGCGTCACGCCGGAGCGGCCGGCCAGTTCCCGCTGGGAAAGCCCGGCAGCCAGTCGGATTTCGCGCAGTCTGCCCCCGACATCGAAGCTCATTTCTGCCTTTCCTCCCCATGCCGCCCGTATTCGTTAAACCCGCGCGCCATGCAGTGGGCGTCTGCCCGGCGCCTCTTGCGTTGCTCAATATTCTGAGCAATGCTGACGGAAAGCCAACAAGAAAATCATGTCGCGGGGAACAGGCGTAGCGGAATAGTTTTTTCGATCGAAGCGACCGTTTAGATCAGGATGCCCAATTTTGTCCAATAGGGCCGCGCGGAGGCGAATACTCTCTTCGCGTATCGGTTGTTGTTTTTCGAATGCTATCGTCTCGTTCTGTGCCCTGCGGGAAACCGGGTTGAAAGCAGGGTGAGCGCGCATCATGACTAAGGCCGATACCGTATTATTGAACGGCCGCATCTTTTGCGGCCTGGCGGACGGCTTCGCCGAGGCGCTGGCAATCGCGGATGGAAAGGTTCTGGCGGCGGGGTCTGCCACCGAGATTGCCGCGCTGCAAGGCCCAGGCACGAAGGTCGTCGACCTTGCCGGGCGGGTCGCCATCCCCGGCCTCAACGAYGCGCATATGCATCTGCTGCCGCTCGGCCTCGGCATGAGCGAGGTCAATCTGCGGCCCGAGGAAGGGGTCAACAGCATCGACGAGGCGCTGCGCCGCATCGCGGTGGCCGCCAGGGGCAAGAAGCCGGGCGAATGGGTGCTGGGCCGCGGCTATGATCACAACGAGTTCGCCGAGCTGCGTCATCCGACCGCCGAGGAACTCGATCGCGTCGCGCCCGACAACCCCGTCTACATCAAGCGCACCTGCGGCCATGTCGGCGTCGTCAACAGCCGGGCGATGGCCGCGGCCGGCATCGGCCACAACACGCCGAGCCCGGCCGGCGGCCTGATCGAGCGTCGCGACAACAAGCTCACCGGTTTGCTGGCCGAAAGCGCGATGCGCCTGATCGTCGAGGCGATGCCGCAGCCGAGCGTCGCCGAACTCAAGGCCGCGATCGAGAAGGCCGGGCATTACATGCTGTCGCAGGGYTTCACCAGCGTGATGGATGCCGGYGTCGGCATGMYKGCSGGYATGGCCGAGATCGMKGCCTATGAGGAGGTCGCCCGCACTGGGACGCTGCCGGTACGGACCTGGGTCTGCATCTACGGCAATGCCGACGGCATCGGCGACGAGGCCCATCGTGCCGGCTACCGTTTCGGCCGCGAGGTCGGGCTGCTGCGCTACGGCGCGATGAAGGTCTTCGGCGACGGCAGCGCCGGCGGGCTGACCGCCGCGATGAGCGAGCCCTACCTTGTCGGCGACCCCGATAATCGCGGCATCTTCATCTATTCCGATGCCGACATGCACCGCTATCTCCGGCATTACCACGAGCTCGGCTACCAGCTCGCGATCCACGCGATCGGCGATGCTGCGATCGAGCAGGTGCTGTCGGGCATGGAAAAGGCCGACAGTCCCGAGCATCCGATCAAGGGCCGCCGCCACCGCATCGAGCATTGCGGCTTCCTGACCGATGGCCAGCTCGCCCGCATGGCMGCTGCCGGMATCGAYCCCKTGCCGCAGCCGRTSTTCATCTACGAGTTCGGCGATCTCTACGTSMMYAATCTCGGSCAGGARCGGGCWGACGCCTCCTATCCGATGCGCAGATGGGTGGATGCCGGCCTGCACGCCGCCGCGAGCTCCGATGCGCCGGTCTGCGCCACCGACCCGTTCAAGAACCTCTTCAGCATGGTGACGCGCCGGACCAAGCGCGGCACCGTGATCGGCGGGGCCGAACGCTTGACGATGGAGGAGGCCGTGCACGCCTATACCGCGCTCGGTGCTTACACTCAGTTTGCCGAGGATCGGATGGGTCGGCTCGTTGCGGGCCAGTTCGCCGATATCGCCGTGCTCTCCCAGGACATCTTCTCGATCCCGGTGGAAGCGCTCGAGAACGAGGTGCGCTGCGATCTGACCCTGCTGGGCGGTGAGGTCGTCTTCGATCGTCACGGTCAGCTCGCCGCCGCCGCGCAGTAGGGCGGGATAGGTCTTCATGCTGCGCCATACGCTGCAACGGCTTCTGCTGGTTCTGCCCGTCCTGCTCGGTGTGCTGCTGGTCGGCTTCCTGCTGATGCAGGTCGTGCCGACCGATCCGGCCCAGGTGCGCGCCGGGCCGACCGCGACGCAGGACGTGGTCGAGGCCATCCGCCAGGAGCTAGGCCTCAATCAGCCGCTCTGGAAGCAGTTTGCAATCTATATCGGGCGACTGGCGCAGGGCGATCTCGGCGTCTCGATCATCAACAATGTCCCGGTTTCGCAGGAACTCGGCAACACCATCGGCCCGACGCTGGAGCTGATGTTCGCATCGCTCGTCTGGGCGATCCCGCTCGGCATGCTGCTCGGCACGGTCGGCGCCTATTTCCGCGGTTCCCTGCTCGACCGCGCCATCATGGCGGTCTCGGTCGCCGGCGTCTCGCTGCCGGTCTTCTTCCTTGGACTGGGGCTGATCTGGCTCTTCGGCTTCAAATATCCGATCCTGCCCTTCACCGGCCGCACCGGCCCGCTCTGGACCTGGGAAGGGTTGCAGGGGATCATCCTGCCGGCCATCACGCTCGGCGGCGTCTTCGTCGGCCCGGTCGCGCGGATGACGCGGACTTCGGTGCTCGACGAGCTCGGCGCCGACCATGTCCGCACCGCCCGTGCCAAGGGGCTCGGCGAGCGCACGGTCCTGTTGCGCCACACGCTGCGCAACGCGCTGGTGCCGGTGGTCACGCTGATCGGCCTGCAGATCGGCTTCCTCCTCGGCGGCGCGGTCGTCACCGAGACGGTGTTTTCCTGGCCCGGCATCGGCCGGCTCGCGGTCGGCGCCATCCTGTCGAGCGATTTGCCGATGGCGCAGGGCACGATCATCGTGCTCTCGCTCGGCTTCATCCTGGTCAATCTTGCCGTGGACGTCCTCTATGCCGTGCTCGACCCGCGTGTGAGGGGCGCCTGATGAGTTCCTCGACCAGTCCGCTCCAGCCGGGCGCCAAGGCGGTGGAAGCCGCCATCGGCGTAGCCGCCGCCGCGCCCGTCCGCCGGAAGACGGTGCTCAGGATGCTGCTGTCGGATGTCGGAGCCTGCATCGCGCTGGCTCTGGTCGTGCTGTCGATCCTCGGTGCCGTCCTCGCGCCCTGGCTCGCCCCCACCGATCCCTATGGCAATGATCTCGCCAACACGCTGAAGGCCCCGGGCGAGCTCGGCCTCCTCGGGACCGATGGGCAGGGGCGCGACATGATCACGCGTTTGCTCTTCGGTCTCAGGACGACGCTGGTGATGGGGCTCGCCTCCGTCATCATCGGCGGCGCCATTGGTGGCGTCATCGGCTTCGCGGCCGCCTATTACCCGAAGATTTCCGGCGTGCTGATGCGGCTGATGGWTGTGCTCCTGTCCTTCCCGGCCATCTTGTTCGGTCTCGCCATTGCTGCGATCTTCGGGCCGGGCCTGCCTTCGGTCATCATCGCGCTCGCCATCGCCACGGTGCCGCTGATGGCGCGCGTCGTGCGCGGCTCGGCGCTGGTCGTGCTGCAGCAGGGCTATATCGAGGCCGCGCGCTCGCTCGGCCTCCGGGATCTGCACATCATCCTGCGCTACGTGCTGCCCAACTGCCTCTCGGCGATCTTCGTCTTCGTCACGCTGCGSTTCGGGCAGGTGATCCTGCTCGGCGCGGCGCTCTCCTTCCTCGGGCTCGGCGCCCAGCCGCCGACGGCGGAGCTCGGCGCGATGGCCGCCGATGGGCSCAACTTCCTGTTCTTCGCGCCGCATRTCTCGGTGCTGCCGAGCCTGGCGATCTTCGTGGTCGTGCTCGCCTTCAACGTGCTCGGCGATGCGCTGCGCGAYGCCCTCGACCCGAAGCTGCGCAAATAGAATCCGACACCATCAAAAAAAGGGGACCTGCTCGATGATCAAGTTTTCCGCTTTGCTTCTCGCCGGCGCCGCCGGCGCGATTCTGGCCGCCGCGCCCGCCATCGCACAACAGAAGGCGCCGCTCTCGATCCTGCGCGTGATCGACGCCGACAACTACGACCCGATCCGCACCACGGCGACGGCGGCGGCCGAGGTCATCTACATGATGGCCGACACGCTGGTGACGGTCGATTTCGATATGAAGACGATCAAGCCCGGCCTCGCCGAGAGCTGGACGGTGTCGCCGGACGGCAAGACCTACACCTTCAAGATCCGCAAGGACGTCAAGTTCTGCGACGGCCGGCCGATGACCATCGACGACGTGGTCTATTCGCTGAAGCGCTGGGTCGATCCGGCCAACAAGTCGCCGGTCTCCTTCCGCGGCGGCCCGGTTCAGGACATCCGCGCCGAGGGCGATTCCACGCTGATCTATGAGCTCAAGGAGCCCTATAGCGACCTGCTCTTCCAGATGGCGCTGTCCTTCGCCTCGGTCGTCGACAAGAACGCGGTCGAGAAGCTCGGGGCGAATTTCGGCGTGCAGGGTTTCAACGCCACCGGCCCCTATTGCTGGGTGAAGTGGACGCCGCGCCAGGAAATCGTGCTGAAGAAGAATCCCTATTACAATTGGGGTCCGTCGATCTACAAGGACCCGAAGCCACAGATCGAGGACATCGTCTGGAAGGTCATTCCCGAGCCGAATACGCTGATGGCCGCGATCCAGGCCAAGCAGGCCGACGTGACCTACTACATGCCCTATATCGCGCTCGATACGATGCAGCGCATCCCCGGCATGACCGTGCAGCGCCAGGAAAACTACATCTACGACGTCTTCATGGGCTTCAAGGTCGACAAGCCCGTCTCGAAGGACAAGGCGATCCGCGAGGCSGTCAACATGGCCRYCRACAAGSASGCCATCGCSAAGGCGATCTTCTTCGGCAAGGGCACCGCGCTGCCATCGCTGCTGAATCCGGCCGTGCTCGACTACGACAAGGACACGGCCGCGAAGATGCCGAAGCACGATCCGGCGGCGGCGGCGAAGCTTCTCGACGAAGCCGGCTGGAAGCCGGGCGCCGACGGCATCCGCGAGAAGGACGGCCAGAAGGCCACCTTCATCGTCTACGGCATTCGCAACGACGTGAACCCGCGCATCTCCGAGGCGATGCAGGCCGATCTGCGCAAGATCGGCATCGACCTCAAGATCCAGCTCTGGGACGCCACCGTCGCCTGGGGCAAGCTGGCGACGCAGGAGTTCGACGCCTTCTACATGTCCTACCCCTATGTCACGGCGACGGAGGCGCTGAACCTCTACTTCGCCAGCCGGCAGGTGCCGACGCCGAACCGCATGAACTGGAAGGACCCGAAGACGGACGAACTGCTCAAGGCAGCCGCGACCGCCGTCGATCCCGCCAAGCGCAAGGAAGCGATCGGCGCCGTCCAGATGCAGCTCACCGACGCCAATGTCTGGGTGCCGCTGGCCTCGCAGCCGCTCTGGGTTGTGGCGGGTGACCGCGTCGAGGGCGTCCGCGCCCACGGCATCTATGGCGCCGGGCTCTACAAGGGCCTCGACATCAAGCTGAAGCGCTGAGTTTTTTCGAGCGCAGGCTGATTCTCCGCGGAAACGAGCGGTCATTCCGGGCTTGACCCGGAATCCATCGAAGGCGCTGCGCCCGACGATGGATTCCGGATCGGCGCCGCTGTCGCGGCTTGTCCGGAATGACGGCGCCGTCCCGTAAAATCAGCCTGCGCCATGCCTTTGGGAGCGGAGG
>NZ_JBFRDQ010000153.1:0-10155 GCF_052113865.1 Allobosea sp. TAB14
GGGCTATTTCAGCAAGCGTGAATCGCTCGGCACCACCATGAAGGGCGCGCAGGACTGGCTGACCATCGCCGACGGCAAGGTCGAGGATTTCCTGCGCCAGCGCCTCTCCGCGCTCTTCCCGAACGATTCCGTCATCGGCGAGGAGGGCGGCGGCCAGGCCTCCGACGCCGTCTGGATTCTCGATCCRATCGACGGCACCGCGAATTTCGCCCATGGCGACCGCAATTGGTGCATCTCGATCGGCTTTCTGGCGGATCGGGTGCCGGAGATCGGCGTCGTCGCCGCACCGGCGCTGGGCGAGGTCTATGCGGCCCGGCGCGGCGCCGGCGCGACCCTCAACGGCGATGCGATCAAGGTCTCGGGCGGGGCGGACATCGCTCGCGCCTCGGTCGAGCTGGGATGGTCGACCCGTATCCCGGCGCAGCGCTATGTCGAGACCATCGGCCGCAGCTATGCGGCGGGTGCGGCGGTCCGGCGCGGCGGCTCGGGCACGCTCGGCCTCTGCCATGTCGCGAACGGCAGCAGCGACGCCTATGCCGAATTGCACATCAACGCCTGGGACGTCGCGGCCGGCATCGTCATTGCCTCGGAGGCCGGCGCCCATATCAATGACTTCTTCGCCGGCGAAGGCATCGCCAAGGGCAATCCGATCCTGTGCTGCACGCCGGCTCTGGCGCCGGCTCTGAAGGAGATCACCGGGATCGTTTAGCCGGCGCGCTATATCGTTGACCTTTTCGGCCAAGTCGTTTCACTTTCACGACAATCACAAAAACCGGACGTAAGAGGCCGGTCCACACAATCAGGGAGGTTATCATGCAGTCGAAATCCTGGCTCAAGGCGGGGCTTTTCGCCGCCATCGCCACCGCGGCCTTTGCCGCGACACCGGCCCGCGCTCAGGGGGCGCTCGTCATGTATTGCGGCGTCCAGGAGGAATGGTGCCGCGCCATGTCGACCGCCTTCGAGAAGGAGACCGGCATCAAGGTCGCGATGACCCGCAAATCGGCGGGCGAGATCTATGCCCAGCTCAAGGCCGAGTCCTCGAATCCGCGCGGCGACATCTGGTGGGGCGGCACCGGCGACCCGCATCTGCAGGCCGCCGAGGAAGGGCTGACGACCGAATACGAATCGCCCGCGAATAAGGACCTCAACGACTGGGCGCTGAATCAGTGGAAGGCCGCCAACAAGCGCACCATCGGCATCTATGCCGGCGCGCTCGGCTTCGGCTACAACACCGAGCAGATCAAGGCGAAGGGCATCCCCGAGCCGAAATGCTGGGCCGATCTGCTCAACGCCAAGCTCAAGGACGACGTCCAGGTCGCCGATCCGAATTCCTCGGGCACGGCCTATAACCTGCTCGCCACCGTCGTTCAGCTGATGGGCGAGGAGAAGGGCTTCGACTACCTCAAGGCCCTGCACAAGAACGTCAGCCAGTACACCAAGTCGGGCGCCGCGCCGGCCAAGGCCGCGAGCCTCGGCGAGACGGCGGTCGGCATCGTCTTCATCCATGACGCGGTGGTCTTCGCCGTGCAGGGCGACCCGATCAAGCCGGTCGCGCCTTGTGAGGGCACGGGCTACGAGATCGGCTCGATGTCGATCGTCAAGGGCGCGCGCAACCTCGACAACGCCAAGAAGTTCTACGACTGGGCCCTGACCCCGGCCGCCCAGGCGCTCGGCGCTCCCGCGAAGTCCTATCAGGTGCCGTCGAACAAGAACGCGCCGGTGCCAGCCCAGGCCCCGAAGATGAGCGAGATGAAGCTCATCAACTACGACTTCGTGAAATACGGCTCCTCGGCCGAGCGCAACCGCCTGCTCGCGAAGTGGGACAAGGAAGTGAAGGCGCTGCCGAAGTAAGGCGGCGCTTCCAAAGCAATCTGGGGAACTCGACCTCGGAAATACCCCGTCATCCGGGCTTGACCCGGGATCCATGCCAGAGGGCTTGCGATAAAAGTTCAGGCATGGATCCCGGATCTCCGCTTCGCTGCGTCCGGGATGACCACGGCGGTATCGGTCGAACCGTATCATCGACATGAAAGCCGGAACGAACCGGCTCGAACCATCAGGTGAGGGACAGGGCAACGATGGCACCGGCGACGCGACTCGTGCTGCTGATCGGCTGGATCGGTTATGCGCTGATGCCCTGGTATCTCGTCGAGGGCATGGGCCTGACCGATCTCGGCTGGCTTGCGGGATATCCGTTCGGCAAGGCCGGCAGTGCGCTGGCGCTCGCCCTTTCGGGAGAGGCGCCCTGGCTCCTGCCGGTGGGCATCGCCCTTGCGGTCGCGACCGCCTTCATGGGCAGCGCCGACCGTGCACGGACCGCGAAGGTGCTGATCGGGGCGGGCCTGCTCGGCATGCTCCTGTTCTTCGCCCAGGCCTTCGCCATCGTGCTCAAGGACCAGGGCATTCCCTGGCTCGCCGCTCTGCTGGGCGGAGCGGGCGCGGCCCAGCGCGGCATGGGCGGCGGCGGCTTCCTGACGCTGCTCGCATTGCTGCTGCTGCTCTGCCACGGGCTCGCCTATCGCGGGATTTGCCGCGGCGACCTCTTCACGACCTCCTCGATCGGCATCGTCATCCTGCTGATCGGCCTGTTCATCTTCTTCCCGGTCTGGATCATCCTGAAGAGCGCACTGATCGAAGCGGACGGCACTTTCGCGCCCGCCGCCTTCCTCGCGCGCTTCCTCGATGCCTCGATCTGGGGGCTCGGCTGCGTCACCAGCAACACCAATTGCGGCGTCGCCTGGAACACGCTGGTCCTCGCCGTGCTCTGCGGCGTCATCACCACCTTGCTGGGCTTGGCCTGCGCGCTTTTGATCCTGCGCACCGGCATGCCCGGCAAGCGCATCATGCGGGCGCTGACGGTGCTGCCGATCATCACCCCGCCTTTCGTCATCGGCCTCGCGCTGATCCTGCTCTTCGGCCGCGCCGGCGCCGCCTCGACCCTGCTCTATGAATGGTTCGGGGTTCCCCGCTCGCGCTGGCTCTATGGCCTGCCCGGCGTGCTGCTGGCACAGGTGCTGGCCTTCGCGCCGATCGCCTTCCTCGTGCTGATCGGCGTGGTGCAGGGCATCAGCCCGAGCCTGGAGGAAGCCTCGCAGACGCTCGGCGCCAAGCGCTGGCAGACCTTCCGCACCGTGACCTGGCCGCTGCTCAGGCCGGGCATCGCCAATGCCTTCCTGCTCGGCTTCGTCGAGAGCATGGCCGATTTCGGCAATCCGCTGGTGCTCGGCGGCAATTTCGAGGTGCTCTCGACCAAGATCTTCTTCGCGGTGGTCGGCGCCTCCTACAATCAGGGGCAGGCGGCGGTGCTCGCCATCATCCTGCTCGCCTTCACGCTTGGTGCCTTCTGGGTGCAGCAGCGTTGGCTCGGCGACAAATCCTACACCACCGTCACCGGCAAGGGCGATGCCGGCCTGCCGACCCCGCTGCCGCGCCGCGTCTCCTGGCTCGCCACGGCGGCGATCGTGCCCTGGGTCGCGCTCACCGTCGTCATCTATGTGGTCATCCTGATCGGCGGCTTCGTCCGCAATATGGGCCGCGACTTCACCCCGACGCTGGAGCATTACCGCACCGGCTTCGCCATCGATTTCAGCAACGGCATCTTCTTCGAGGGCTCGGCCTGGTCCTCCTTCTTCACCACGGTGAAGGTCGCGGCGATCTCGGCGCCGCTGACGGCGCTGATCGGGCTGCTCACCGCCTATCTGCTGACGCGGCAGCGCTTCCGCGGGCGCGGCGCGCTCGAATTCGCGACGATGCTCTCCTTCGCCATTCCCGGCACGGTGCTCGGCGTCGCCTATATCCTCGCCTTCAACGTGCCGCCGATCGAGATCACCGGCACCGGGCTGATCCTCATCATCGCCTTCGTCTTCCGCAACATGCCGGTGGGCGTGCGCTCCGGCATCGCCGGCCTCTCGCAGATCGACAAGAGCCTGGACGAGGCCTCGACCACCTTGCGCGCCCGCAGCTTCACGACGCTCTGGCGCGTCGTGCTGCCGCTGCTGAAGCCGGCGCTGGTTTCCGCCTTGGTCTACAGCTTCGTGCGCTCGATGACGGCGGTCAGCGCCGTGATCTTCCTCGTCTCGGCCGAGTACAACCTCTCGACCGCCTATATTGTCGGGCGCGTCGAGGCCGGTGAATTCGGCCTCGCCATCGCCTATTCCTCGGCGCTCATCGTTTTCATGGCCTTCGGCATCGCGCTGATCCAGTTCCTCGTCGGCGAGCGCAAGCTCGGCCGGCGCAAGATCGTCGCGCTATCCAGCTCGGTCTCCAACCCCATCACCCAGGGAGCAGCAAGTTGACGAAGGCCGGCCCCGCTTCCGTCGAATTCCGCAATGTCTCGATGCGCTACGGCGCGGTGACGGCGGTCGACAACGTCAATTTCACCATCGAAGCCGGCAAGCTCGTCACGCTGCTCGGCCCCTCCGGCTGCGGCAAGACCACGACCTTGCGCATGATCGCGGGCCTCGAGATCGCCAGCGAGGGCCAGATCCTGATCGGGGGCAAGGACGTCACCAAGCTCTCGGCCGCCGACCGCGACGTCTCCATGGTCTTCCAGTCCTATGCGCTGTTCCCGCATATGAGCGTGCTCGAGAACGCCGCCTATGGCCCCACCGTGAAGGGGCTCGGCAAGGAGCAGGCGAAGCAGATGGCGCTGGAGAAGCTGGCGCTGGTCGGCCTGAAGGGCTTCGAAAACCGCTACCCCTCCGAATTGTCCGGCGGCCAGCAGCAGCGCGTCGCGGTCGCTCGCGCCCTCGTGCTGGAGCCGCAGGTGCTGCTCTTCGACGAGCCGCTCTCCAATCTCGACGCCAAGCTGCGCCGCCGCGTCCGCGAGGAGATCCGCGAACTGCAGCAGGACCTCAACCTGACCGTCGCCTATGTCACCCATGATCAGGAGGAGGCGCTGGCGGTCTCCGACCGCATCATCGTGATGTCGAATTCGCGGATCGCGCAGGAAGGCGCGCCGCGCGAGCTCTATGAGCAGCCGGCCAATGCCTTCGTCGCGGATTTCATCGGCGACGCCAATCTTGTCGAGGTGACCGTGAAATCCGTGGCGGATGGCCGCGCCGAGGTCGCGATCGGCTCCGCCATGATTTCGCTGCCCGCCCGCGATCTCGGCCCCGGCCCGGCCAAGGTCGCGATCCGTCCCGAGGCGCTGCTGCTGTCCGGCACCGCAGGCCCGGCCTCGCTGCCGGGCAAGATCAGCAAATGCGCCTATCTCGGCAATCACCTCGACGTCATGGTCGAAACCGAGATCGGCGAGCTGTTCGTCGTCCAGTATGGCGCCCGCACGATGCTGGAACCGGGAGCGCCCGTCGCGGTTTCCTTTGCCGAGTCGGGGGTGACGCTGATCCCGCCGGCCTGATTCCGCCGCCGAAAGCCCGGATTTCGCCTGCCCGGATCACAATTCCGGTGATCTCATTATGGGCACTTTTTTGCGAGATATCAGTTGGCCGGCTAATCAAAAATTGATAGATTCGGCAGATATTTCAATCCCAAACCGGAGAAAGACCGCACCGAAATGAACGCGAGCGAGAGCGCAACCACCATCCTGATCCATCTCGCCGGCGGCGTCGCGCTGCTGATCTGGGCGGTCAGATTGGTCCGAACGGGCGCGATGCGCGCCTTCGGCTCGCAGCTCAGGCATGCGTTGCAGAGTTTCACGCGCAATCGCTTCGCCGCCTTCGGCAGCGGCATCGCCGTGACCATGGTGTTGCAGAGCTCGACCGCGACGACGCTGCTGGTCTCCTCCTTCGCCGGGCAGGCGCTGATCGTGCCGGCGATGGCGCTCGCCGTCCTTCTCGGCGCCAATCTCGGCACGGCGCTCGCCGCTTTCGTGATCTCGATGGATCTGGGCTGGCTCTGGGGGCTCTGCGTCGCCATCGGCGTCGCGATGTATCTCTCCAGCGAGGCGATGGAACGGCCGCGCAATATCGGCCGCGTCCTCGTCGGTATCGGCCTCATCCTGCTGGCGCTGATCGAGCTCAACGCCGCCGCCGCGCCGCTCGCCCGCTCGCCAACCTTCCGCGTCGTCCTCGGGGCCATCGGTTCCGAGCCGCTGCTCGGTATGCTCGTCGCCATCGCCGCGACCTGGCTGGTCCATTCCAGCATCGCGGTCATCCTGATGATAGCGACCTTCGCCGCCTCGGGCCTGTTCCCGCCGGCAACCGCGCTGACGCTGGTCATCGGCGCCAATCTCGGCAATGCGCTGATCCCGGTGCTGGACCAGCTCGGCGCGCCGGCTGCCCAGCGTCGCGCCGCCGTCGGCAACCTGCTGACCCGGCTCCTGCTGGCGCTCGCCGTGCTGCCCTTCGTCGGCCCGCTCTCGGGCTGGCTGCTCGGCCTGTCTCCGTCGGGCTCGCGCCTCGCCATCGAGTTCCATGTCGTGCTGAACTTCGTCGGCGCGCTGATCTTCCTGCCCTTCGTCAAGCCCATCTCGGGGCTGGTCGAGCGCTTCATGCCCGGCAAGGAGGAGAAGGGCGAGGCGGTGACGCCGCGCTATCTCGACCCCAATGCGCTGGACAGCCCGACCGAGGCGCTCGGCGGTGCGATGCGCGAGGCGCTGCGCCTCGGCGACCGGGTCGAGTCCATGCTGCGCGACACCATGACGCTGCTGGAGAAGGACGAACTCAAGCTCTCCCGCGCCATCGCCCGGGCCGATGACGGCGTCGACACCATCCATGAGTCGATCAAGCTCTATCTGGTCAAGGTCTCGCGCAACGAGCTGACCGACGAGGAAAGCCGCCGCCTGTTCGAGATCGTCACGCTGATCACCAATCTCGAACATATCGGCGACGTCATCGACAAGAACCTGCGCGAGCTCGCCGAGAAGAAGATCCGCAAGCGCTACTCCTTCTCGCCCGAAGGGCTGGCCGAGATCCGTGATTTCCATCACCGCGTCGCCTCGGCGCTGGCGCTGGCGCTCAACGTCTTCGCGACGCGCGACCTCGTGCTCGCCCGCCAGCTCTTCGCCGACAAGGCGGCGATGCGCGAGGCCGAGCGGCGCGCCACCGACAGCCATTTCCAGCGCCTGCGCTCGGGCCGGCCGGAATCGATCGAGACCAGCGCGATCCATCTCGACATCATCCGCGACCTCAAGCGCATCCACGGCCACATCGTCTCGATCGCCTACCCGATCCTGGAGAGCGCCAACGAGTTGCGCGAGAGCCGCCTGCGCGAGACCAAGGAAGCGGCGCGCAACCGCGAGACGCCGGCCACGCTCATCCCCGCCCCGCATTCGGGCGGGTGAGCATCGGGCGTTTCGATCGGGAGGTGGCCCGTCCCCGCCGTCATGCTCGGGCTTGACCCGAGCATCTCTGGACGGAAGGGCTCCCCTTCTTGCATGAGATTCTCGGGTCGAAGCGCCGCTTCGCCCGAGAATGGCGTTCATGCCTGCCTAACGCGGCGCCGCCAGGATGATCGCAGCGCCCGCGAGGCAGATGATGCCGCCCGTCACGTCCCACCGGTCCGGCCTCAAGCCCTCAATCGCCCAGAGCCAGCCGAGCGAGGCGACGATATAGATCCCGCCATAGGCGGCGTAGGCGCGCCCGGCCGCGGCGCTTTCCACCAGCGTCAGCAGCCAGGCGAAGAGCCCCAGCGAGACGAGCCCCGGCAGCAGCCACCAGACCGGCTTGCCGAGCCGCATCCAGCCCCAGAAGGCGAAGCAGCCGGCGATCTCGAAGAGCGCGGCGCCGATATAGGCGGCAAGCGTAGGCATGGCAGGATCCGGCTGGGTCGCGAATGAGGTTCCCTCGCGGGAGCCCCCAGTCTAAGCCGTCATTGCGAGTGAAGCGCAATGCGAGCAAGCCCGGGACATGTCAGCACAGAATATCGCCATCATCGGCGCCGGCCCGGCCGGATTGATCGCTGCCGAGCGGCTGGCGCAGGCCGGACATCGCGTCACGATCTACGAGCGCATGGCCTCGCCGGCGCGCAAATTCCTGCTCGCGGGCCGGGGCGGATTGAACCTGACCCACTCCGAGCCGCTCGATGCCGTCCTCGGCCGCTATCGCGAGGCGAAGGGCTGGCTGGAGCCGGCCATCCGCGCCTTTCCGCCGCAAGCCCTGCGCGACTGGGCCGATGGGCTCGGCGCGGAGACCTTCGTCGGATCGAGTGGGCGCATCTTTCCCCGTGCGATGAAGGCCTCGCCGCTGCTGCGCGCCTGGCTGCGGCGCCTCGAAGGGCTGGGCGTCAGGCTGGCGTCCGGCCGGCTCTGGACCGGCTGGGACGCTGCCGGTGCCCTGACCTTTCGGCTCGCTTCCGGCGAAATCGAAACCGTCCATCCCGCAGCCGCCTTGTTCGCCCTGGGTGGCGCGAGCTGGCCGCGTCTCGGCTCCGATGGCGGCTGGGTGCCGCTGCTCGCCGCCCGGCAGATCGCGATATCGCCGCTCCGGCCCGCCAATGCCGGTTTCACCGTCGCCTGGTCGCAGACGATGCGCGCGCGTTTCGCCGGCACGCCGCTGAAGCGGATCGTGGCGCGCTTCGGCGATGAGGAGGTGGCGGGCGAGGCCATGATCGACGCTGATGGCATCGAGGGCGGCCTGATCTATGCTCTCTCGGCGCCGCTGCGCGAGGCCGTTCTGCGCGATGGCGCGGCGACGCTCCGGCTCGATCTGAGGCCGGACCTGTCCACCGAGGCGCTCGCCGCGCGCCTGACGAAGCGCCGCAAGGGCGAGACGCTGAGCAATCATCTGCGCAAGGCGGCCGGGCTTTCGCCCGTCGCCGTGGCGCTGTTGCGCGAGGTTGCGGGCGCCGCGATGCCGGCCGAGCCCGGAGCCCTGGCGCTGCTCATCAAGGACGCTCCGCTGCGCCTCGCCGCGCCGATGCCGATCGCCCGCGCCATCTCGACCGCCGGCGGCATCGCCCATGGCGAGCTCGATGCCGGCTTCATGCTGAAGCGCTTGCCGGGCGTCTTCGTCGCCGGCGAGATGCTGGACTGGGAGGCGCCGACCGGCGGCTACCTGCTGCAGGCAAGCCTCGCGACGGGCGTTGCCGCCGCCGCCGGCTTGGAAGCGTGGCTCGGGCAGCGCTGAACGAGGTCGCGCCCGTCACCCCGTGGCGGTCAGCCGGCGCGCGAAGCGGATGCCGCTGTCGACGGTCGAGATTTCCCCGACACGGGCGAGCGAGACGAGGATCTCGCGCACGGCGCGTTCGACCCGGCGCCCCTGCCGGAACTGCCCGGCGATGGCTGCCGCATCGAGCGGGATCGCGGTGCCCGCCAGCATGGCGAGCACCGCCGCGACGCGCTCGACGGCATCGGCCGGAAAGGTCGGTTTCGTCGCGGCGGGACGCGCGGCGACCAGCACCTCCGCCTCGAGCTGTTCCCCGCCCCTGTCCGTGTCGCCATGGCGCGGGCGCTGATAGTCGGGCCGCAGCCAATGGACATGGCCGCGCTTCTCCTCCTGCGCGCGCTGCTGGTTGAGCGCCACGAGCCGCGCCAGCACCTCCTCCTCGGCGAGATCGGCGGGCCAGCCATAGGCGCTCGCGACGGCAGCATCGACGGCCAGGTGATGCTCGTCGAGGATCAGCGCCAGGCCGCGATCGCGGACACTCGTCTCGGCCGCGCTCAGCGCACAACCCGTGCGGATCGCCTCGCGGACATTGTAGAGCTTGGTCAGGGTGAGGTCGGGATGCTCGGCCAGAACCTGCTTGCGCAGCGCGTCCAGTGCCTCGGCCGGCAGCCGGATCGCCTCCTTTTGGGCTTCGCTGGCCTCCGGGAAGGGAAACGGGTCAAAGCAGCGCGATTTCGAGTAGCGTGGGT
Source organism: Allobosea sp. TAB14 (assembly GCF_052113865.1). Taxonomy (NCBI): domain Bacteria; kingdom Pseudomonadati; phylum Pseudomonadota; class Alphaproteobacteria; order Hyphomicrobiales; family Alloboseaceae; genus Allobosea; species Allobosea sp. TAB14. The sequence goes on from NZ_JBFRDQ010000153.1 coordinate 9,755, forward strand.
CGTTGCCGATGCCGAGCCGGCCGCCGGCGCGCAAGGCCCAGGAGACGTGGAAGCGCGAAGACAGCACGCCGAGATGGAAGGCATCCGACAGCGCGACCGCGACCAGCATGTTGTCGGGAAGGATCGACCCGTCGAGGAACTGGAAGACGCGGTGCTTCGCGGTCTCGACGGTGGCGATGTAGCGCTGGAGCTGCGCGAGGGCGGGGCGCAAGAGCTGCCGAGGCTTCCCGAACAGCCACCAGTGATCGAGGTATTCGGAGGCGTCCTTCGTGGGGGAGCGTCGGAACTGTGCATCGCGCTCCTGGCGCACGGTCAGTTTCAGATGCTGATAAACCTCCGGAAAACGCTCCCGAGCTGTTTCCAAGGGGAGCCCGAAAAGGTCGATCACCATCGCATTGCGC
>NZ_JBFRDQ010000154.1:0-10046 GCF_052113865.1 Allobosea sp. TAB14
ATCTTGCCGCAGGCTCGCGGCTAGCGAGGGCGCAAACGAAAAAGCCCCCGCAGGCCGAAGCCTGGTCGCCAACGATACGCCGCTCCATGGTCCCCTGCTCAGGCTTCCCGGACAGGGAAGCACGTCCGACGAAAGGCTCGCTCCCTTTCGCAGAACCGGGGCGCACCGGCTTCCGCGTCCCACCCTTTGCGGACCAATCGCGGCGATCCCATAGGACGGCTGGAGCGAGTCCACAGCGGATCTCGTCATGAATTTTCCCAACCGGACGGCAACGCGACGCGATATTGTTGGCCCTGCTAGCCGGACACGCGATGCCAAGACCTGTTTGAATAGCTCTGACGGAGTTGTCCGATGTCACTCGTCTACAGGCCCGCCCGAGCGCAGGATCTGGCGACGGCAGATGCCCTCGTTGTTGCCAGCATCAACGATCTGACCACGCGCCATGGCTTCGGTCTGATGGCAACCCCAAGCGCGCCCAATTTTCAGCTGTTCTCCCTCAGGGACGACCCTGACGGCCTATGGATCGCGGAGGATGGCGATGACATCCTCGGTTTTGTCTGGAGTTGGGTGTGCGGGAATGTGTGGTTTCTTGCCCAGCTATTCGTCGATCCCGCCCAACAGGGTCGTGGCATCGGGAATGAATTATTGAAACGCAGCTTGGAACATGCCCGGAAATCGGACGTGGCTCACAAGGCCCTGATCACTTTCACCTTCAACAGGGTCTCGCAGGGCCTCTACATTCGGCATGGGCTTTTTCCAAAGATGCCGATCTATTTGTTCCGCGCGGCGCGRGAGCGGGTGATSGAGGGAYTGCSGGAGCCTCCRTTCGAKAGCATCCCGATCGACGRCARYGCCGCGACGATGGAAAAACTGGCTGAAATCGACTCCCGCGCGATCGGCTTCACGCGAGAGAAGCATCACCGCTACCTGCTCAATGACCCGGCTGCCACAGGGGTCTTGCTCTGCTCCGGCAGCGATTGTGTCGGCTACTGCTATGTCAGTTCCAGCGGGCATATCGGACCTCTCGCGGTCAGGGAGGCCGACGCTCTCGGTGACGCCTTTGCGTCCGCATTGAAGATTGCGGCCAATCGATCCTGCGAGAACATATCGGCGTTCCTGCCCGGGACATGCGAAAGCGCCCTGAGCCTCGCAGTCAGTCGTGGCATGCGCATCACCTTCCCGATGCTGCTGATGGCATCGCACGGTTATGGAACTTGGACGCGATACCTGCCGCGCAATCCGGGCTTCATGTGATCATCGGTATCGGCTTTCGGTGAAAAGGCGCCCCGATCCTGTTCACGATGAGCGCCCGCTCCCCACCCGGGAAGCCTCAGGGCAACCTCGCGCTTCGCCTTCCCGTGCAGAAAAAAAGCCCGGCCTCTCGGCCGGGCTCTGCATGGCTTGCTGCGATAGGGCCCGAGATCAGGCGGCCATCGCCTTCTTCATGTTCTCGCTGACCTTCTCGAGGAAGCCGGTCGTCGAGAGGAACTTCTGGTCGGGGCCGACCAGCAGGGCGAGGTCCTTGGTCATGTCGCCGGACTCGACCGTATCGACCGTGACCTTCTCGAGCAGCGCAGCGAACTTCGCGAGCTCGGCATTGTTGTCGAGCTTGGCGCGATGASYGAGGCCACGCGTCCAGGCGAAGATCGAGGCGATCGAGTTGGTCGAGGTCTCCCTGCCCTTCTGGTGCTCGCGATAGTGGCGGGTCACCGTGCCGTGGGCGGCCTCGGCCTCGACGGTCTTGCCGTCCGGCGTCATCAGCACCGAGGTCATCAGGCCCAGCGAACCGAAGCCCTGCGCCACTGTGTCGGACTGCACGTCGCCGTCATAGTTCTTGCAGGCCCAGACATAGCCACCCGACCACTTCATCGCCGACGCCACCATGTCGTCGATCAGACGGTGCTCGTAGGTGATGCCGAGCTTGTCGAATTCGGCCTTGAACTCCTTCTCGTAGATCTCCTGGAAGATGTCCTTGAAGCGGCCGTCATAGGTCTTGAGGATGGTGTTCTTGGTCGACAGATAGACCGGATACTTGCGCATCAGGCCGTAATTCAGCGAGGCCCGCGCGAAGTCGCGGATCGAGTCGTCGAGGTTGTACATCGCCATGGCGACGCCAGCGTCGGGGGCCTTGAAGACCTCCTTCTCGATCACCTGGCCGTCCTCGCCGACGAACTTGATCGAGAGCGTGCCCTTGCCSGGGAACTTGAARTCGGTSGCGCGGTACTGGTCGCCATAGGCRTGGCGGCCGATGACGATCGGCTGMGTCCAGCCCGGCACGAGGCGCGGCACGTTCTTGCAGATGATCGGCTCGCGGAAGATCACGCCGCCGAGGATGTTGCGGATCGTGCCGTTCGGCGACTTCCACATCTGCTTCAGGTTGAACTCCTTCACGCGGGCTTCGTCCGGCGTGATGGTCGCGCACTTCACGGCAACGCCGTGCTTCTTGGTGGCGTTGGCGGCGTCGATCGTAACCTGATCGTCGGTCGCGTCGCGGTTCTCGACCGAGAGGTCGTAATATTCGAGTTCGAGATCGAGATAGGGGAAGATCAGCGTGTCCTTGATCTTCTGCCAGATGATCCGGGTCATCTCGTCGCCGTCCATGTCGACGACCGGGTTGGCGACCTTGATCTTGCTCATGCGATGACCCCTGTGCTCTCCAGATAGAACGTCCGAAACCGTGGCTTTCGGCCAAGGTCTCCGGCTGGTCGCTTCCTAGCGGGTTCGGGGCGGCGGGGGAAGCGCAGCTTTCGGGCAATGTCTCGCCCGGCGGTTTATGCTGCACTGCCGCAAAATCGGCAATTTCGCCGCCTAGCCTGTCCTGCCGCTCGTCATAGCGACAGGACGAACGACGTGTCTCGTATCATCATGATGTGGAGCGCCGCACCGGCATCGGCGGCGCTTTTCCTCGCAGGAATGCTGTCTTGCAGCCCGGTTTGGGCGCAGGACGCAAGCGCGGACGCCGCCGTGCAGCTCCCGATCCCACGGGGAGCTCTGCTCGACCCCGACGTCAATGGGACGGACGCGGCCGCGCCCGTCGTCGCGGATTCCGATGCCGTCGTCTTCAATCCGGCCCTGGCCGCGATCGGCCGCGCCGACACTGCGTCCGGCGCCCATTTGCGCGCCCGCGCCCCCATCCCGGTCGACATCATCCGCAAGGGCTTCCCCGCGCGCGAGACCATGACGGGCGCGGATCAGGACCGTTCCGTCGGCTTCAAGCTCGGCCAGGATGCCTTCTCGCTCTCGACCAGCCTGAACGCGCCGGCCGGGCCCGGCACCTCGCGCGACGCCCGCCTGGACTGGCGCTGGGCACGGCCCGCATCCACCGATCCCGGCGTGATCTGGGGCGTCTCGACCGGTGGCGGCGGCGCGGTGGGCGGCAATCCCGAGCAGACCGGCGATGCCACGATCGGCTATCGGCAACAGCTCTTCCCGCATCTGATGCTGACGACCCAGCTCGGCATGGCCGGCAATTATGTCTTCGCGGCGGGCGACGGCTTTCATTCCGCGCTGACGCCGGAGGTCAAGCTCTCGGTCGATCTCGCCAAGGCGGCGGACCTKCCTTGGCAGGCCTCCTTCGACCTCGCGCTCGCCCGCAAGCTGCCGCTGGTCGCCAGCGACTATGAGACGCGCGGCACCGCGCTGCTTTCGCTGAAATACAGGTGGCAATGAGGTGAGGCAGGCCGCAGGCTCATGGCGGCTTGCGGCGCGCGCGCTTCCCCGGCGCCGGCCGGCACTCTAGCCTCCGGCGCATGACACAGCCGACTTCGTCCAAATTCGCTCTCGTCACCGGCGGCACGCGCGGCATCGGCGCCGGCGCCGCCCTCGCCTTGGCCAAGGCCGGCTACGAGGTTCTCGCCACCGGGCTGACCGTGGAAGAGGTCGCGGTCTCGCCCGCCCACCCGGCCATCCGCCACGCCCGGCTCGACGTCACCCGCGACGACGAGGTTGCGGCCATCGTCGCGACCTGCCCACGGATCGACGCGCTGGTGAACTGCGCCGGCATGATCCAGCGCGGCGGCAAGGAGTTCGAGATCGACGCCTTCCGCCTGACCATCGAGGTCAACCTCACCGGCACGATGCGGATGAGCCTGGCGGCAAAGGAGAAGCTCGCGGCGAAGGGGCCGGACAAGCGGGGCGGCGCCATCGTCAACACCGCCTCGATGCTGACCTTCCATGGCTCGCCCTTCGCGCCGGGCTATGCGGCCTCGAAGGGCGGCGTCGGCCAGCTCACCAAGTCGCTCGCAGCCGCCTGGGCGCCCGAAGGCATCCGGGTCAACGCCGTGGCGCCGGGCTGGATCGAGACCGAACTGACCCGGCCGCTGGTCGAGGACGAGGCCCGCTCGGCCCCGATCCTCGCCCGCACGCCGATGGGCCGCTGGGGCAAGCCGGGCGATGTCGGCGGCGCCATCGCGTTTCTCGTCTCGGACGAGGCGCAGTTCATCACCGGCGCGATCCTGCCCGTCGACGGCGGTTATCTCACGCTCTAGAAAACCAGATATTTCAGCCGCTTGCGCGCCGACATTGAATCAGTTCGAGCGGCCATTGAATCAAGAACTCAATAGGGAGACACGCCATGACCTCGACGAGTCCCATGCCGGTCACGGCCACACAGGARGAGCGCTGGACGCCCTATCGCCATCCCCAGCCCAAGGAATCGCCGCCGGAGCTGATCGTCCCGAACGTCATCCCGACGGATGAGCGTGTCTGGGTGCCGGTCGACGACAATGTCTGGTTCCGCCCCCTGCTCCTCTGCGTCTCGCGCGGCTACTGGATGAACCTGCTCAAGGTCCGCCGCGCCGGCGTGCTCTCGCGCCATCGCCACCCTCTGCCGGTGCATGGCTATGTGCTGAAGGGCCAGTGGCGCTATCTGGAGCATGACTGGGTCGCGACCGAGGGCTCCTATGTCTACGAGGCGCCGGGCGAGACGCATACGCTGGTGGTCGATCCCGAGACGGAAGAGATGATCACCATGTTCCAGGTCAACGGCGCGATGATCTATGTCGATCCGGACGGCAAATGCCTGGGCTATGACGACGTCTTCACCCGCATCGACAAATGTCGGGCGCATTATGCGCAGAACGGCCTCGGCGCGGAGTATGTCGACCAGTTCATTCGCTGAGCTGGAGGACAGATGGTTCGCGCCACGAGACGGCAAGCCATCCAAGTTGCGACCGTCGCCTTGTCGGCGGTGCTGGCCGTGCCCGCTGGCGCTGAGGCCATCGACCGGATCGGCGTGCCAGGCCCCCTCTCCTTCGCCGGAACGCCCTATGCACTGGCCTGGAGCGCACAGCCGACACCGGCCTATTACAAGCAGGAATATCTGCCTGCCGGCCAGACGGTCGAGCGCTGGCGGATGCTTCTCGTCGAACTGCTCGAAGGAGGCAGCGTCGCGAGCGCGGCCTCCGCACAGGTACGGACGATCAACGCCCGCAAGGGCAAGGATCCGCTCGCCAACCTCGCCGTTATCGAGAACAAGCAGAGCGGCGAGATCATCGTCGATTTCCTGATCGGCGGCCGTGACGCGCAAGGCGGCGAAATCGCCGAATGGAACGCCTATCGCTATGCTTCCTTCAAAGGTGCGAACGGCCGCTCCGGCGTCCTGCTTTTCGCGATCAGCCATCGCGCCTACGGGAACGAGGCGATCGGTGCATTTCTTGGCCGTCTGAAGACTTTCCGTTCCGACGAGATCAAGCGCTTGGCGGCGCAGACGCTTCCCAGCCCCTCCCTGGGCACGAAGCGGTAACGCGCCCCCCCTCAGCGCCCGAGCTTCGCCAGCTCCACCGCCGCGCGCAATTCGATATGGGCGAGCACCTCGTCGAGGCGCGGGTCGTCGGTCGTCTCGCGCCTGAGCGCCAGCGCGTTCCTGATCCGCTCCAGCTCCGAAGGCAGCACGCGCCCAGCAAGCAGCGCGGCCTTCAGCCGGTCGAGCCCATCGAGCAGGTCATGGCCGCGCCGGGCCTGGCGGCGCTTGCGCTCCTGCTGGTCCTCATCGGCCTGCACCGCCAGCAGCATGTCGAGCGGGCCGGCCGCGGCGACGCCGGCGCTGCGGGCAGGCGCCTCGCTGTCGGAGGTCGGAAGCGTGAAGGACGCGCCGCCCGTGCGCCTCGCGGAACTGGCCGAGCCGGCGTTGGAGACGGGCGCGCGCTGGTCGATCCTGATCATGGCGGCCTCGCTGGAGCATCGAACCGGAATGGGAAGCTCGTTCCCGGTGATCGGATGCGTGAACTCAACAGTTAACGAAAGCTTGCCCCGGCACGGTTAACAGCCGGTAAATCACCCGGCAGAAACTGCCGCCCCGGCAGGAACGGCCGCCCGATCTTCCTGGCACCAGACTGAACCGAAACTCCAAACGACTGACAAACAAGGCTTTTCGATTTTTCGCGATCTGGCACGGCGCTCGCAAGGCAAAGCCGAGATTCGTTCACGAGCATCGGAAGCCGCATGTTTCGCCTGCCTGTCCTGAGATCGCTGATGCGGCCGCTGGTCGGCCTGCTCGCGCTCGGCCTCAGCCTGCCGGCGCAGCCCGCCTTCGCGCTTTCCCGCATCAAGGACCTCGCCTCGGTCGAGGGCGTCCGCAGCAACCAGCTGCTCGGCTACGGCATCGTCGTCGGCCTCAACGGCACCGGCGACACCCTCAACAACACGCCCTTCACCAAGCAGTCGCTGCAGGCGATGCTGGAGCGGCTCGGCGTCAACACCCGCGGCGCCAACATGCGCACCGCCAACGTCGCCGCCGTGATGGTGACGGCCAATCTGCCGCCCTTCGCCACCCAGGGCACSCGCSTCGAYGTCACCGTCTCCGCCATGGGCGATTCCAAGTCGCTTCAGGGCGGCACGCTGCTGGTGACGCCACTGCTCGGCGCCGATGGCGAGGTCTACGCCGTCTCGCAGGGGCCGGTCGCGATCTCCGGCTTCTCGGCCGAGGGCGAGGCCAGCAAGATCACCCGCGGCGTTCCCACCGTCGGGCGCATCGCCAATGGCGGCGTGGTCGAGCGCGAGATCGACTTCGCGCTGAACAAGCTCCAGACGCTGCGCCTCTCGCTGCGCAATCCGGACCTGACCACGGCGCGCCGCGTCGCCGCCGCGATCAACGATTTCATCGGCGGCGATTCCGCCGAGCCGACCGACCCCTCGACCGTCGCACTGCAGATCCCGCCCCGCTTCAAGGGCAACATGATCAAGCTGCTCACCGACATCGAGCAGCTGCGCGTCGAGCCCGATCAGGGCGCCCGCGTCGTCATCGACGAGCGCTCCGGCATCATCGTCATGGGCAAGGACGTGCGCGTCTCCACCGTCGCGGTGGCGCAGGGCAACCTCACTGTCACGATCAGCGAGCAGCCGCAGGTTTCGCAGCCCGAGCCCTTCTCGCGCGGACAGACGGTCGTGACGCCGCGCACCAGCGTCAAGGTCGACACCGAAGGCGGCAACAAGCTTGCCCTCGTCAAGGAAAGCGTGACGCTGGCCGAGCTCGTCGATGGGCTCAACGCGCTCGGCATCGGCCCGCGCGACCTGATTTCCATCCTCCAGGCCATCAAGTCGGCGGGCGCGCTGCAGGCCGAAATCGAGGTGATGTGATGACTGCCGCTCTCGCCCTCCCCGCCGCCAATCTGGCGCTCGGCGTCGCCGGCAAGGTCGTCGACGGCATTGCCAACGCGCTGGACCCGGCCAAGGCCAAGGCCAAGAAGCAGGCCGATGATTTCGAGACGATGTTCCTCGAGCAGATGACCCAGCACATGTTCACCAACATGGGCGCGGAGGGTCCGCTCGGCGAGAACGGCACGGGCGGCGACGTCTGGCGCTCGCAGCTCACCCAGCAATACGCCAAGCAGATCCAGAAATCCGGCGGCATCGGCGTCTCCGACCAGATCATGCGCGAGATGCTGAGCCTCCAGGCCCAGGCCTCGAAGGGAGCCTGAGATGTCGGTGGCTGAACGCATTCTCGACGAGCGGCCGCGCGTCTCGGGCGCCAGCGACGCCCGGGCGCTGATCGAGAACGTGCTCGATGCGCTGTCCGCCCTCGCCCATCTCGTCGGCGAGGAGACCGAGCTCGTGCGCGTCGGCCGCCTGCCCGAGGCGATGACACGCGAGCCGCGCAAGGCCGAGCTCGCCGGCACCTATATGCGCGGCGTCGAGCAGGTGAAGCTCAACGCCGTGGCGCTGGCCCGCTTCGCGCCCGATCAGGTGAAGCGGCTGAAGGAAGCGCATCACGCCTTCCAGAATCTCATCGAGACCAACCAGCTGGTCCTGGCGACGGCCCGCGCCGTCTCGGAATCGGTGATCCGCGATCTCGCCGCCGACGCCAACAAGCCGATGCGCGCCAATGGCTACGGACCGGCCGCCACGGTCGGCGCGGGCGTCTTCGCGCGCCCCAATTCCGGTCCGCTGGTGGTATCGCGGCGGCTCTAGGGCCGGATGGGCCGGTCACCCCGTTCCAGGCGGCGACCAAGGGAACGGCGGCGGCGGGCCGCTGCCACGGCAACCGTCAATATTTACCTAATTTCCTAACGCCGGATTCAATCATTTCCGGCATTATCGTCAGGATCGGATTGGTGCATCCAGTCCGCGACGACGACGCCTGGCGGCACGACGGTGCCGTTGAAAGCTCCAGAAGGAGTGCGACATGGACTTTGGCAATGCCCCGAGGGTGGCTGCTCCAGCCGGCGCACCTGTCGTCGCACGCGCCGACGTCATCGCCCGGCCCGGCAGCGTCGCCGTCGATCTCCCTCCTGAAAAGACCGTCCAGTCCGCCCCGGCCGGCGACGCCGTTCACGTCGATGTCGGCGCGCAGCAGCGTGACGCCCGCAGCCGCGCAGCCGGCGAGCAGCGCGCCTTCGCCAACGCGCAGAACGGACGCCTCGCCGACAAGACGATCGACGAGGGCGTCGAGCGCAAGCTCATCATCGATCCGAAGACCCGCGCCGTCGTGCTGCAGAAGAAGGATCGCGAGACCGGCGAGACGATCTCGCAGCTCCCGGACGAGACCTTGCTGAAACTCCGTGCCTATTCCCGCGAACTCGGCGAGCGGGCACGCGAGGCCGAAGAGGCCCGCCACCGGATCGAGCGGACGGCCTGACGGCTTCCTCGTCCCTTCCGTCGGATCCGCAAACCGCCCGTGCCCTGCGCGGGCGGTTTGCGTTTCGGCATCTCGCATGGGGTCTCAACGGCAGTCCGGGGGATCGAGGTATGACAGGCGGAAGCCGAAGCCGTTAGCGGCCGCTTAACTATGCCCCGACAAGCCGCCGATCCGCATCAATCCGACGGCTTAAATTTACCAGTTGTTACGGGCTGGCGCAGCAGGGTCGACCCGTCCTGGCCAGAACGGCCTGGGCGCCAGAAGGCTCCATACCAGAAGGTAAACACAGATGGCCGTTTCTCTTTCTACCGGCGTCCGCAACAACCTCGCCTCGCTGCAGGCGACCACGGCGCAGGCCCAGGCGATCCAGAATCGTCTCGCCACCGGCAAGCGGGTCAACTCCGCCGTCGACAACCCGGTCAATTTCTTCACTGCCGCCTCGCTGAATGATCGTTCGAGCCAGCTCACCGGCCTGCTCGACGGCATGTCGAACGGCATTCAGACCATTCAGGCTGCCTCCAAGGGCATCGACGGCATCACCAAGCTGGTGAGCTCGCTGCAGTCGACCCTTAAGCAGGCCCAGGCTGACGCCGCCCAGAACCGCCCGACCGTCGTCGGAACCGGTACGACGCTTGCCAGCATCGGCGAGCAGGTTGCGACCAGCAAGAGCCTGAAGGACATCGCCCTCGACAAGCGGATCGGCTCCAACGGTGCTGCAGCCCCTGCCGCAGCGACCGCGTCGTCGCCGGGTAGCCTCGGCATCGACACGACCCCGGCGAACAATGACACGCTGACCATCCAGCTCGTCACCAACCCGGCCGCACCGACCTCGACGACCAATGTCTCCATCGCACTCACCGCCAACACGACGGTTCGCGACGTGGTCAACGCGATCAACACTTCGGGTGTTGCTTCGGCCTTCGTCGACGAGAAGGGCCTGCTCAACGTCAAGGGCAACGGCTCCGAACAGCTC